>CAYRVL010000035.1:0-1748 GCA_964427665.1 uncultured Fluviicola sp.
TGGCGCCGCTTCCGACCGGTGGAGTATTAAAAAAGCCCCGATCCAAAGGAACGAGGCTTTTAGCTTATCTAGTTTTGCTTATTTCTGATAGAATGGCAATTTCACCACTTTTGCTTTTACGCCTTTTTCGCGGATCTCGATGAAGATCTCGGTGTCTACTGCAGCGTTCACAACCGTTACGTAAGCCAAACCAATTGCTTTTTTCACCGATGGACCTTGTGTTCCGGAAGTTACTTTTCCGATCACATTTCCTGCTGCGTCCAAAACGCGGTAGTCGTGACGTGGAATTCCGCGGTCGATCATTTCAAATCCAACCAATTTGCGGCTTACTCCAGCTTCTTTTTGTGCTTTCAAACGCTCTGAGTCAACAAAGTCTTTTGTGAACTTCGTGATCCATCCCAATCCAGCCTCTAGCGGAGAAGTTGTATCGTCGATGTCGTTTCCGTACAAGCAGAATCCCATTTCCAAACGCAAGGTGTCACGCGCAGCCAAACCGATCGGCTTGATCCCGAATGCAGCACCTGCTTCGAATACTTTGTCCCACACTTGTTTTACTTCGCTGTTCTTGCAGTAGATCTCAAAACCTCCAGATCCGGTGTATCCCGTAGCGGAAATGATCACGTGTTCGATCCCTGCAAACGGACCCACTTCGAAATGGTAGTATTTGATCGCTGAAAGATCCACGCTGGTCAATGATTGCATGGCTTCAACTGCTTTTGGTCCTTGGATCGCCAACAAAGAGTAGTCATCCGACAAATTGCGCATTTCTACACCATTCGTGTTGTGCGAAGAGATCCAGTTCCAGTCCTTCTCGATGTTCGAAGCATTCACTACCAACAAGTATTGTTCTTCCTTCATGCGGTAAACGATCAAGTCGTCTACGATCCCGCCATTTCCATTCGGCAAGCACGAGTATTGTGCACGTCCGATGGTTAGGGTAGAAGCATCGTTTGTTGTTACACGTTGGATCAGATCCAAAGCACCCGGACCGGTCAGCAAAAACTCACCCATGTGCGATACGTCGAAAACACCCACGGCATTGCGGACAGTTTCGTGTTCGATATTCACACCTTCATATTGAACGGGCATGTTGAATCCTGCAAACGGAACCATTTTGGCACCCAGTGCTTCGTGTACGGAAGTTAACGCTGTATTTTTCATCAGTTGTTCTAAAATTTACTCCGTAAAGGTACGATTTTGAAATCACCTGACGAACGGGCGATTTTGTTTTGAACGAGAAAACTTAACTGAGTGAAATTCCTGCAGCGCGGTACAAGCGGTTGTTGATCGCAACACCTAGTCCGGTGTTCGGAGCCAATTCTACCACGATGCGCGGTGGATTGCTTTTGTCTGCTTGAGACAAGACCTTGTACAGGTTTTTAGCAACTTCGTCCAATTCGCCATTCAGACTGAGAGTCATCAATTCGTACGCCATTGGCGGCATGATCTTCGCGCTTTGGGTGATCACCACGGATCCCGGTTCCAGGTGTTTCTCGCGCAAGGTTTTGAATGCGTCCGTCGTTAATTCAACGATGGCATTTGGGGAGTAGTGCACCAGATGATTTCCCGGCATTTGTTGATCTGAAAGATTTTCGTGTAATTCCATGTTGAGTTGTTTTTCGATTGTTTCTTTTGGGATGCTTCCCGGACGGTAGCAAATGAGTTTGTTGTTGTGAAAACCAACGATTGTTGATTCAATTCCTTTAGTGCAAATGCCTCCATCTACCACAGCCAATTGCGGAAAATAG
>CAYRVL010000035.1:1848-25750 GCA_964427665.1 uncultured Fluviicola sp.
TTCAATTCCTTTAGTGCAAATGCCTCCATCTACCACAGCCAATTGCGGAAAATAGTTCTGAACCATTGCCGCGCTTGTTGGCGAAATGCGGTTACTTGGATTGGCACTCGGAGCAGCTAAGGGTTTTCCGGTAAGTTCAAGAACTTGCAAAAAGTCTGGATGATCCGGCATGCGGATCGCGATCGTCTGTTGTCCTGCGGTGACCTTTGCTGAAATATGCTTAGCCGCCGGTAAAACTAGGGTAAGTGGTCCCGGCCAAAATGTTTCCATCAAGTGCCAAGCTTCTTCAGGAATGTCGGCACACAATTCATGAACCTGTTCCTTTTTGTGAATATGCACGATCAAGGGATTGGTATTTGGTCGACCTTTCGTTGTGAAAATGGCATCGATCGCTTGCGGATCATCGTAACAAGCGGCCAAACCGTAAACTGTTTCGGTAGGTAAGGCCACCAACTCCCCGTTCAAGAGGAGTTGTGCTGCTTCTGTGGTGTTTACGATCTTGCTCATGTGTTTTATTGTCCTTGTCCAAGTGAATAAGCTGCTTTACCGTCGAAATCGTACAGATTTTCTGTTTTGATCGTGTCAATTCCTGCGTCCAAACAGGCGCTCAAGATCTGAGGAATGATCGCTGCCGGTAAGGTTTCTCCTTCCGTTGGTTTGATGCGACAACGCCAATGGTCTGTGCAGAACGTTTCATCGAAACCATTCGGCCATACTTTGATCCCGCGATTTGTGATCATGCTCAAGTGAACTCCGGTTGGAAGGATCGGATTCATTTTCGCAGCCAATTCATCTGCTTTGTAGCCGTTCCAATGTACGAATACATCCACCCCTTTCAGTTCCTTGCGTTTCTGCTCCGGACGCGCGTAGGGTTTTAATTCAATGGCTCCGTTGTTGGAATAACTCACCGCATTCAATTGTTTTGGCGCTCGACCCAAGTGTGCGATTACGGCATCTGCGAATTCATTCGTACCAACTTTTTCCTTCGATACGCCTTCTTTATAAATGTCAGCTGTATGGATTCCATTTTCGATCGTTGCCAAAAGTGCATTTTGAATTTCAGCAGCTTTGGATCCCTGACCGACGTAGTTCAAGAGCATGACCGCTGCTTGCAACAATCCGGTAGGGTTGGCGATATTCTTTCCGGCGATCATCGGAGCAGAACCGTGAATCGCTTCAAACATGGCTACCGTTTGACCGATATTCGCAGATCCTGCCAATCCTACCGAACCGGTTATCTGAGCTGCGATGTCGGAAATGATATCTCCGTATAAATTTAAAGTAACGATCACGTCGAAGTTTTGAGGTTGCTCCGCAAGTAGGGCAGCACCGATATCGATGATCCAGTGATCGTTTTCAATATCCGGATATTCCGCAGCGATCTCATTGAATACTTGTCTGAACAACCCGTCCGTTTGTTTCATGATATTGTCCTTCGAGAAACAAGTCACTTTCTTGCGTCCTGCGTTACGCGCATATTCAAAGGCGTAGCGCACGATCTTTTCGCAACCCGGACGTGAGATCAACTTCAAACACTGAACTACTTCGTCAGTTTGTTGGTGCTCGATCCCCGCATACAGATCTTCTTCATTTTCGCGGATGATCACCAGGTCCATTTCCGGATGCTTGGTCGCTACATACGGGTGAAAACTCATACACGGGCGCACATTGGCGTACAGGCCGAGCATTTTGCGCATCGTTACATTCAAACTCTTGTAACCACCTCCTTGTGGAGTAGTGATCGGTGCTTTCAGCAATAATTTGTTTCTGCGAATGCTTTCCCAAGCTGATTCAGGTATTCCGGAGGTGTTCCCTTGCAGGTACTCTTGTTCTCCAATCACGATCTCCTCGAACACGAGATCCACTTTGGCAGCATTCAAAATCCGCATGGTTGCATCCATGATCTCCGGACCGATCCCGTCTCCTTTGGCAATTGTTACTGTCTTCATTCCATAAGATTTCTGCAAAGTTGTCGCATTCGTTTCATTAATAAAAATATATTCTTTTTATATAAAGCATAAACTATCTATATGTTAGTAAGAATTATGAAAAGGGGGTGTTATGAGTTAAAATGCGGTATTTATTTTCAGTTTTACTGTTTTTAACAGGGGGTGTTTGTAAATAAAGTGTGTTTATTTTGAATTTACCCCTCTAAAAAATATACCTTTGACGAAAATTTGTAAAAAATGGCTTCAAAAAGATTGCATGCGTATCAAGATGTACTGAATCGTACACCCAAACACATCGAATACGATGGAAAAATTTCGGATCTCTATGGTAAAAACGTATTTCACCTGGAAGTAATGCGTGAATATTTGCCATCTGAGACCTACAAATCGATGGTTGAATGTATTCAGAACGGTACACGTCTGGATCGCAAAATGGCCGATCAAGTGGCTTCAGCGATGAAAGATTGGGCGATCACAAAAGGAGCAACACACTATACACACTGGTTCCAGCCATTGACAGGAACTACTGCTGAGAAACACGATGCGTTCTTCAAACCGGTTGGTCCGGGTCGTGCGATCGAGCGTTTTGATGGCGATCTATTGGTTCAGCAAGAACCGGATGCGTCTTCTTTCCCGAATGGTGGAATCCGCAATACCTTTGAAGCACGCGGATATACGGCTTGGGATCCGTCTTCTCCGGCTTTCGTGATCGGTAAGACTCTATGTATTCCTACGATCATGATCTCGTACACGGGAGAATCGTTGGATTACAAAATGCCTTTGTTGAAAGCTTTACATGCCGTGGATAAAGCAGCGGTAGACGTGTGTCAATACTTTGATAAGAATGTAACGAAAGTAAATGCTACTCTTGGTTGGGAGCAAGAATACTTCTTGGTGGATCAAGCCTTGTTCAACTGTCGTCCGGATTTGATGATGACAGGTCGCGCATTGTTCGGTCACGCTCCTGCAAAAGGACAGCAATTGGAGGACCACTATTTCGGATCGATTCCGGAGCGTGTAACAGCATTCATGCGTGAATTTGAAACAGAAGCCATTTTGTTGGGAATTCCCGTGACGACTCGTCACAACGAGGTAGCGCCGAACCAATTCGAGTGTGCTCCGATCTTTGAAGAGTGTAACTTGGCGAACGACCACAACATGTTGTTGATGGACTTGTTGGAGAAAATTGCGCGCAAGCATGATTTCCGCGTTTTGTTGCACGAAAAACCATTTGCCGGAGTGAATGGATCTGGTAAACACAACAACTGGTCATTATCTACGGATACAGGCGTGAACTTGTTGGCTCCGGGGAAAAATCCGAAGTCAAACTTGCAATTCTTGACCTTCTTCGTGAATACGATCAAAGCCATCCACGACAATGCCGATCTATTGCGTGCATGTATCGCATCTGCAAGCAATGACCACCGTTTGGGAGCGAACGAAGCGCCACCGGCAATCATTTCCACATTCATCGGTTCTCAATTGTCCGGGATGTTGGATGAATTGGAGAAAAACGTGAAGGCCGGAAAAATGTCGCCACAAGACAAAACGGAGTTGAAATTGAATATCGGTAAGATTCCACAGATCATGTTGGATAATACAGATCGTAACCGAACTTCACCGTTTGCATTCACCGGAAACAAATGGGAATTCCGCGCAGTTGGTTCATCTGCAAACTGTGCTTCTGCAATGATCGTGTTGAATACGATCATGGCGAAACAATTGAAAGAATTTAAGAAAGCAGTTGATAAGCGCATTGAAAAAGGAGAGAGCAAAGACGAAGCGATCTTGAAAGAATTGCAACAGTTGATCAAAGACTCGAAGAAGATCCGTTTCGAAGGAAATGGTTACGGCGACGAGTGGGTAAAAGAAGCTGAAAAACGCGGATTGAACAACTTTAAAGATACACCACGCGCCTTGAAAGCTTGGGGTAACAAGCAGTTCATCCAAATGTTTGAAGAATTGAATGTGTTGACTGAACGCGAAATCGAGGCCCGTCAGGAGATCGAATACGATAGCTACACGATGAAAATTCAGATCGAAGCACGTATCATGAACGATTTGACGCAAACGCACATTATTCCTGCGGTGGTGACTTACCAAAACAAATTGGTGACCAATGTTCAGGGCTTGATCGCGACTTTGGGTGATAAAGCGGGGAAAGTTGCTGCTGAAGCGCAGATCGAATTGATCGAGAAGATCTCCGGACATTTGAATCGTTTGAAAAAAGCGAATGACCTGATGGTTGAAGCACGCAAGAAAGCCAATAAGATCGAAGATCCGGAGAAACGTGCTACGGCATACTGCGACACGGTGAAAGTGTTTTTTGATGAGATTCGCTACAACGCGGATAAATTGGAATTCTTGGTTGACGACGAATTGTGGCCATTGCCGAAATTCCGTGAAATGTTGTTCACGCGTTAATAAAACCGAAAATAGTTCAAAAGCCGTACTGATCCAGTGCGGCTTTTTCCGTTTTGCGTGAACTATTCCTTACATTTGTCTGTTCTCTATAAGTATGAAGCAATTCGAAATTCCGGCGTTCTATCGCTCACCGATCATCAGTAAAGTAAAGGCGCACCGCAAGTTGCAAGATCCGCGTAAAAAGGATTTCACGCCTACAACGCTTGATTTTGGAAATGTCCGTTTACACATTGCCCGCCACTTCGGCTTTTGTTACGGGGTGGAAAATGCGATCGAGATTGCTTACAAGGCCATTTCTGAAAACGAAGGAAAACGTATTTTTTTACTGAGTGAAATGATCCACAATCCAGGGGTGAATCAGGATTTGATCGAGCACGGGATCCAATTCTTGCAAGATACCGCCGGAAATCAACTGATCGCATGGTCGGAATTGACGGCAGATGACATCGTGATCATTCCAGCTTTCGGAACAACCTTGGAGATCGAAGAACAATTGCGACAGATCGGAATCGAACCGGAGCGTTACAATACCACGTGTCCGTTCGTGGAAAAAGTGTGGAATCGCTCTGAGAAATTAGCGGCCGAGCAACATACGTTGATCATTCATGGGAAATACAACCACGAAGAAACGCGTGCTACTTTCTCGCACACGACAGCGCATACCCATGCAGTGATCATCAAAGATATTTCGGAAGCCCAGAAATTAGCGAAGTACATCACCGGAGAAACGCCGGCGGAGCAGTTCTACACGGAGTTTGCAGGCAAATATTCCGAAGGATTTGATCCGCAGAAACATTTGAACCGCATGGGAGTGATCAATCAAACGACCATGTTAGCCACCGAAACGCAGGAAATTGCGGAATACTTGAAATCGGTTACGGATCAATTTGCAGAAAAGAGTGGGGCTGAGAAGCAATTCGCGGATACACGTGACACCTTGTGTTACGCTACGAATGACAATCAATCCGCTACTTTGGGATTGCGTGAAATGGAACTAGACCTGGCGATCGTGGTCGGAGGTTATAACAGTTCAAACACGACGCATTTGGTGGAATTGTTGGAAGAAAAAACGCCTACATTTTTTGTGCGCGATGAGAGCGAATTGATCGATGTGGATACCATTTTCAGTTTTGATATTCACAGCAAGGAGCGCAAAGCGCTTTCGAATTGGATTCCTGAGGGTGAGATACTCAACGTAGCGATCACTTCCGGTGCTTCTTGTCCGGATGCAACAGTAGATCGGGTGATCGAGAAGTTGTTAAACCTATTGGGTGCCGAGCGCAACATCGAAGAAGTCATTCAAACCTTAGCATAACAATAAAGGCATCCGAAGATGCCTTTTTTTATTTCTTGTTGCGGTAGAGTGATTTGTCTACCGCCTTTTTCATGGCTTCTTTGTCTAGATTGGTTTCCAAGAACATTTCAATACGCTCGATTTGATCTTGCGGATTCTCCACTACATCCGAGTAATTTATATATAACACATCCATATTGGCTTGTCCTTCCAACCACGCGCGATTTTTCTCTTTTTGTTGTTCAAAGGTTTCCTTCAATTTTGTGTTAAATGTATCTGTTGGTTTACCCAGCATTTTTTGTTGAGACATCATGACTTCATCCAATTCACGTTCCATGAAAATGATCTTATAATCACATCCCGGGTGCAAACTACCCAGCAATTGCATGATCACTTTGATTGTTTTTCCATTTTGCTCAGGTAGCCAGGAGTTGTCTTTTAGTAACGATTTCACCGGTTCGAATTCCAAATATCCTTTTGGATTATTGTCATCACTTTGGCGGATATTATCCGTTAGGATGTCGCAACCTCCTGCCAAGAGCATTTGCATCATCATAGAAGTTCCAGAACGAGGAAGTCCGGACACAATTGTAATTTGAGGTCTCATTTTGGTGTTTAATATTGATTGATGGAAATTTGCCCGTTCAGGATTGTTTAATTTATTGGTGTATAAATCGACTAGTTTCTTTCGAGCAATACTGTATCCGGGTTCTTGTTGCAGTGCTACTTCAAATGCATTAGCAGCATGCTCGAATTCTTTGATCCCGATTAATGCCTCTCCCAAGTGGTAATGAGCTGCTGGAAAGGCATATTTGATTCCAATAGCTGATATCCCATTCATTACGGCTTCTTCGTATTTCTTGAGTCTCAAAAAGGTTAGAGACAATCCATGAAAAGCATTGGCATTGTTCGCGTCTAATTCAATGGCTTTGGCAAAACTTTCATTGGCTTTTTTCCATTCTGACAGGATCAAGTATGTCCTTCCTAGTAAAGCATAGAACTCTGCATTTTGATCGCCAGTTTTGTTCAACCGGTTTAAGATCTCAATGGCTTTTTTCGGCTGCAGTCTTAAAACAAGAATTTTAGCTTCCAGGACATCAATATAAGGCGTGTTCGTATTTCCGAAAATTTCACGCATTTTTTTTAAGGTACTTTCTGCTTGGTCAACTTGTCTTAATGCCACATATGCGTTGAGTAGGCGAATCCAGATCTTACCATTGCGTGGAGTTGATTCCAGCAATTCATTGAATAGCACAATGGCATTTTCGATTTCGCCTTTTGTGTATTTGATACGTGCAGTATGGTATTTATACTCAAACTGCATTTGTTTTTTCTGTTGTTCAACATCCTCGGATAAAGGCTCCACATAACCCAGTGCAATCAATTGGTCTAAGGAGTCCTGGGCAGCCCATACGTCATCTTTAGAATCTTCACTGAGCATGCCCCAATCGCCGTCATTGAGTGATTCGTAGGAGGGGATGTGCTTGATTTGAGGTTCCTTTTCAAATGCCTGAGTCAGAACTTTACCGGGCATATCTTCACCAACAGGAAGATTGAAAAGTTGCAGCAAAGTAGGTGTTATATCTAATAGACTTGCGTCTAGTATTTGTTCGTCTTTTTTAATTCCCGGACCTGACAAGCAGAAGATTCCATATGGAGAATGTTCGAAAGCCGGTGCCATAGAATCTTTAGGGAGTTCTTTTAATCTTCTGTGGTCGCTGTAAAAACCATGATCTGAGATCAACATAACATAGGTTTGATCATCAATCAAGTGCATAATGCGATCAAGCATCATGTCATGGTATTTATACATGCCGATCATCACATCCTTGAAGATATCAAATGCTTCTTGTTCTATGTGATCTTGTTTTGGTGCGTGAAACTTCATGAATTCATGGGATGCACGATCGATTGAATCCAGATATACGCCAAGGAAATCCCATTCTTCATTTTCCAGGATCTCGGTTGCTACATTGTGAAAAGTGGAGCAACGGGCAACAAGTGCAGGAATATGATTGATCAGTTCTTGATAATCATTGTTCTCTAAATGTTTCTGTTCAATATGAGGTACGAACGGACCTATGTGTGACCAGGTCAAGTCGATAGGGTGTATTCTTAGATCTTCCAGCTCTTTTTTTCTGGAAACAGGATGTACATGAAAATCCTCCAGGGGCCAATTCTGAGGGGTGTCCTCCCGCTTAAAATCAGCAAAGTGATTTGAAACCATCACTCCGTTAATTGGTTCACATGGGTAACTTGGCCACCAACCTAAAACATGTGTTTTTAATCCTTGATTGTGAAGGATGTTCCAAATTGCTTTTACTTTTCGTGAATGTGAAGATACGGGTCTTCGCTCTCCAGTGCTTGGATTCGGTTCAACAAATGATAATACGCCGTGGTCGTCACCATACTTACCGGTTGCAATACTTGTCCATAGAATAGGCGACAAAGGCGGGTCGAGCGTTTTAAGTTTTGCCATAGCGCCTCGCTCAATTAAGGTAGCTAGTGCAGGCATTTCTCCTTGGTCGATCAGCGGTGAAATGAATTCCCAATCTGCCGCATCCCATCCAATGACAACAACTTTTTTCTTTCCGTTATGTAAGGACATATTATGATTTGTTTTTAGCTGGTGCGTTCTTTTTCGTTGACTCAGCTATCTTTTGACGCCAGATCTTTAATCCCAAAGAACCCAAGGCAAGTAAGCCCAAAGATCCTTCTTTGGAAACAACAACATTATGAAGTTCCATGATCTGTTCGTTGGTAATTTGTTTCTTGTTTTCCATAAGGCATAAAAAAGCCTCCAAAAGTTTTCACTAATGGAGGCTGATTATCAAGAGTAAGATTAGTTAAGGATAACTTTCTTAGATCCCATAACTCCGTTGTTTTCAAAGTTAACAACGTAGATTCCTGCAGCAGCATCCTCGCCCAAGTTGATCTCAGCGATTCCGTTAACTACAGTACCAGTTGCAACTTTGCGACCTGTAGCGTCAACAACAGTTACATTTCCTTCTTCTTTAGCAGAAACAACAATGTTCTTACCATTCAAAGCTACAAACCAAACGCTTGAAGGCATTTCGTTGATTCCTACACCTGTTTGTCCTGTTACCAATCCTGTGTTAGGGTTGATACGGTAAGCGTAATCCTTAACGATAGTTGTTGTAGAAGTTGCGTTAACTTGTAGACGAACCCATCCGTAGTGAGTAGTTGGAGTTCCTGAACCCAACAAGAAACGAGCACCTACGTATAGGTCACTTCCTGTGTTGAATTGTCCATAAGTAACAGAAAACTGAGGAAGACCTACTGAGTTAGAAGCTTGGTTTCCACCAAATGCAGTTGTATCGAACCAGTTTGTAGCTGCAGGATCAACCAATACACCTGAAGCCAAAGCTTGGATATAAGGGTAACCAGCATCATCATAACCCAACAATGCAGCAACATCATTTGGTTGGAACAAAGTCAATGACATGTTAATTTGCCCTGCAGATGGATGTACGAAACCGTACTGACCGATGATCATTTCTGGGTTTCCGTCTCCATCAAAGTCGATGTCTTGTGAAGTCAAAGAGTCATTGATTGTAGTCAATGTAGCATCTGGGTTCACATCTGTGTAACCAGTTTGAGCTTCAGCAACCGCTGCAGTACCAAAAACTGCAGTAGCAAGTGCAGAGTAGGATTTTAATTTGTCTTTTAGTAAAGTTTTATTCATGACATGAATTATAAAAGTTCGCAACGAATTTAGAATAATTTTTGGAATCCTAAAAATGATTTCACAAATGATTAATAACAATTTGTTGTTGGCAAGCGTCGCTTTTTTATTTTTACTCAAAAATGCGCGCATGGAACGCCTTGTCAATATATTGATCATCGATGATAATAGAACAGATCAACTGGCTCTAAAAGAGATCCTGTCAGGGTTCGGAAATATTCTCCTTTTCTGCGAATCTCTCGAAGAGGCGCATCAGATCCTGCGTCGCAAAGAGGTCGGAATTATCTTGGTGAATATCGACAGTCCGAAGTTCTCCTCCATGGATGATTTTCAAGAATTGCTGGAAGAGCACAAACAGCGCGCGCACTATTCGATTGTCATTACGGAAAATGCGCGTACAGGATCCAAATTGTTGCGCGGACTACATAGTGGAGCGGTAGATTTTATTCATAAGCCATTCAATCCGCATTTGATCCAAGCAAAGATCGAAGTGTATAAGTCCTTGTACTACAAAGACCAACGCATCGCGCAGTTGCTCGGAAATATTCTTCCGCGAACTATTCTGGAGGAACTGAACCATAACGGAAAATATTCGCCTAGACGGATTGATAGTGGGGTGGTGCTCTTTACCGATTTTGTGGATTTTTCTATGAAGTCAAAATCGATCAAACCGCTGAAGCTGGTAAAACGTCTGGAGCATTATTTCACGCGCTTCGATCAGATCGTAGAACGCTATAACCTGGAAAAGATCAAAACGATCGGAGATGCTTACATGGCGCTTGCCGGTGTGACCGAGGATAATGAAGAACCGGTGTTGCGCGCAGCCATGGCGGCACTAGAAATGCGCGATTTCATGCGGAATGAACGCGATGTAGCACGCGCACTGCGCAAAGAATTTTGGGAAGTCCGTGTTGGGATCCATGTCGGACCGCTCGTTGCCGGAATCATCGGTTCGAATAAATATTCTTTTGATGTTTGGGGAGATACCGTGAATATCGCAGCACGTGCACAACAATTGTCTGAAGTGGACGAGATCACGATCACCAGCGCGGTTATGGACGAAATTCATGAGTATGTCGAAGGACGACACTTGGGCCATGTGCCAATCAAAAAGCGGGGAGGTACCATGGAGGTGTTCACCCTTGATAAGTTGAAAAAAGAACACAGTTTATACGGTGACGGTAAGTTTCCCAATGCGATTTTACGCCGGAAATGCCAGATCTCATCGGTTGATTTTGAACACATGCGCAATGACATCATCAATCATCTGAAATCCAATCTACCTGAAGATGTCGTGTACCACGATTTGCAACATACGCTGAACGTTGAAAAAGCAGCGATGCGATTGGGTAGGTTAGAAGGACTCACGGAAGATGAAATGCTTTTGCTTCGAACAGCGGCCTTGTATCACGATGCCGGATTCATTTATACGTATCATCGGAATGAACTGCACGGTGTGCGCTTGATGGAACGCAATTTGCCGCGTTTTGGATACGATCAGGAACAGATCGCACAAGTTAGAAACATGATCTTGGCTACAGCGCGTGAGGCGAAACCGGTAACGTTACTGGAACAGCTGATGTGCGATGCGGATCACGACTATCTGGGGCGCGCCGACTATTACGTAGTCTCGGAGAAACTTCGTGCCGAGATCGAACATTTCGATGAACCCATGAATGAAGAAGAATGGCTTCTGTTCCAGATCCAATTCCTGGAATATGAACATGAATTTTTCAGCGTTACTGCGAAAAACATCCGCGAACGCGGTAAACTGAATCGCCTTTCAGAATTGAAGCAGCGATTACGCGAACTGCGCGGGCATTAAAATGCCGGTTCCAAAAATTGCATCAATACTGTTGGAGCAATAGGCTGTGCAAATGATTTGGACGCTAAGTCCTTGTCTGAGTTTACATAGATATCTGCTGACATACCGCGCTCGACATGGGAAAAGCTTGATCCGCTGGCGATTTCTGCCATTACAGGTGGGGTTGTTTCTGTATGGGCAAGCGGTATAGTCAGATCAGCCACTAACTCTGGTGTATCATTTTCGGCCAATAGCGGTTGGGCGGGACGCTCCTCTGGAATTTGAACCGGTTTTTCATCCAAGATTTCGGCTTCTGGTAGCGTTTGCGGATTCGTTGTTAGCTGTTGGGCTAGTTGTGCGGTCTCATTTTTTTCTGGAAGCAGGAAAAAGACGGAAATTCCTATGAAAACGATCAACATGGCTGCGATCCGGAACCACCAAGCAGGGTAGATGCGTTTTTCTGTCACTTCGTTGGTTGAGGCGATGGACGTTGTACTTGCATGAACAGCCATGCCGGGATGCTTCGCACGAAAAACGTTATCCAAACTGGACTTTATCGCCGATGTCGGTTCTACTTGTAAGGCTTTCTTGTAATGATCCAACTCGGCAAAGAAAAGTTTCATTTCGTTGAACGTTTGTTCATCTTCCACCAATTCCATAACAAGCTCCAGCTCTTCTTGCGTGAGCTCTTGGAAGGATTTTTCCTGGATCAATGATTCTGCTGTTTTCATGACTTATAAGGTATTTTCAGGCTGAAAATCTTTGAGACCTTCTGCCAAGTATTTTGTAGCGTAAAACAACCGCGATTTTACGGTTCCTTCGCTAATGGCTAATATTTCTGCTATTTCTTTCATCGATAATCCATCGAAATGACGGAGTTCGAATACTTCTTTGTGTTTCTGATCCAACAATACCAATTGTTCATCGAATTGCTTTTTAAACAGGGAATGGTGCACTTCATTGAACGTGTTCTTGTTCTGGTCGGCCACGGCGTATGAACTATCCAAACCATTCGAAGTGTTTTTACGGATCTCCTGTTTTTTGTATTCGTTCTTACACATATTATTTGCCACCGAATAAACCCAAGTTTTGAAGGAACGCGTGGTATCGAACAATTCCGGACGGTGAATGAGTTTCGTGAAAAGATCATGCAAGAAATCTTCCGCTTTCTCCCGATCGCGCCAAAGCATACGCATGAAGTAGGAGGTAAGCGGACGGGCATACCGGTTGTACAACTGATCGAATGCACGCTGATCTCCACCAGCCAGTGCAATTACCAATTGTTCATCGGTCATGGAGCTATATTCCTTTCTCAATAGTCGCATCAACGCATTTGCTTCACTTTCTTCTCTTGGGACGTGCCTTGAGTGATCTTGGTGATGATCTGATCAATTTCCACCACTTTTTCCGTTTGCTCAGTTAATTCATATTGTTTGCGTAAACTCAAGAGCATAGGCAAATAATTGCCAATCCATTTCACGTGTTTGTTGGCGATGAGTTGCTGATCCCAAATTTGATTCCAAAGTTGATTGTTCCAATCATACGTATCAACGAGATCCGTATTAAACGCAAATGTCAAACCCATGGGAAACAGATTACTGCTGATCGGTGACAGGTAATCTTTCGGAATGGTCATGGAAAGTTGCAAGTTCTTATCGGCGTTTTCGGTACAGAATTGTCGAACGAATGCGGTGTCGATCTTGGATTGTTGCGGTATGTTGTATCCGGCGTTTTTGAGCTGTTCTCGGTAGACATCACTTTGAAGCAGATCGATCGAAACAATATTTTTTTCAGCGTCGTCCTTGTGTTCGGCCACAGCTGTTAAGTCTTCGTAACCGTGTATGAGTAAAGTATTTCCCGGTTGAACACTTTGCATGAGTTGCAAACCGTAATTGCTTTGTTCAGCGCTTAATGAGCCGTCCGACTTCATGTGCTGGATCAGGCTATCATTCGCCTGTTGATTGCGCATTATGTGGAAATAGCTCAAAAGTTGTTGCCGGACGATCGGATCAGTGGGTTTAAGTGCTGCTGCTTGCAAAAGGAATGGTGCCAGCTGCACGTTGTGTCGTCCCAAAAGATAAGTGTTCAGTTGGGTTTCGAATGCAGCAGGAGCTTGCGCAATTTGTTGGTTCAAGGTTACCTGCATCTCGTGTTGTTCTTGCGGAGACAAGCTGCGTTGATAGGTTTTGTGATTACTGGAGTAATTCAGCTGCTTGAAGCGACTGCTCGCCTGTTGAGTATCTTTCTGCGTACTTTGAACCAGTTTGGATTTACGGGAAATTGACATTTCTTCCAGTTGAGCCGGTTCTGCTGATAGCGTATCGTGTACCATCTCTTCTTTTGGCGAAACACTATTCGTTGCTGCGGGTGGTGCTGCATTCTTTGTTTCGGCTTGAGAATAAGCGAGAACGGGAAATCCGAAAACGAAAAGCAAGAGGCGTTTCATGATTGTTTTTTTTCTCTTTACAATCCGAAAAGAAATTCGTTCAATGAAAATACGAAATTTTTAACCGTTGTTGCTCGAATCTGCGGCAAAGAGGAATTTATTCGGCGATACTAAGTTTGTTTTTACCGCGTACATCACAATTCCAGCAGTGTTTTTTACGCCTAGTTTGGACATGATATTTTTACGGTGCGTATTGATCGTGTGGTTACTCAAGAATAATTGATCAGCGATCTGTTGATTGGTCAAACCTTCTGCAATAAGTGTGATGATCTCGTTTTCACGTTCGGATAAGGAAACGGGTTCACACGAAAAGGCATCGATATCAATGTCGTCAATATTGATCGACGCATCGCGAATCGTTTCTAAGATCTGCCCACAGAAAAATTTGTTTCCGCGCCCGGTTTCGCGCACCGAATCAATGATCTCCTGGGTGTCGCAATCCTTTTTTACATAACTTTTCACTCCGGATCGAAGCGCGTGAACCAATGTTGGTGCTGATTGTTCCGGTGTGATCGCTATAATATTCAAGTCGTTCTTTCGCTGCAAGGCCTGCGGGATCACGTCGATGGTAAATCCTTTGGATGTGTAGTCGAGCAAAATGAGATTGACATCAAAGGATTTCACCAGATCCAGCAATTCATCACTGTTTTTAGCCTCTCCAACAATCTGAAGGTTACTGACAGTTTGCAACAAGGTTCGCATTCCTATGCGCATGATCTCATTACTGTCTGCAAGTATTAACTTCATCTTATTTAGACTAATTCAAAACAAGACAAATGTAGTAAAAAAGTCCTAGCGGCAAATCACTAAAAAAAGGTATTTGTGATCCGTTTTGAATTTTATTTAATGGAAGGTATCCGCAAAGAAATGCCAGTCCGTTGATTGCATGGGTAGATGCGTTATGGGCAGCGGTCTTAGGCGAATATTTTCTTTTTCTAGCAGGAGTTGTTTTTCCCTGAGATCCAATGTTCCGATTTGGAAATGCAGGTTTTCAGGTGTGCATTGATCGAGATTATCAATGCGGAAATCTTGTTTTTTACCGTTCTTGTATTCTAGGATCACATATCCTTGTGGATGCGTAAAGACCGCCGTATACAGGTAATGATTTGGAATTGCAAAGGCACTCACGGGAACGGCACTGGCGTTATTCTGGAAATTGAAATCACCGGTGGTCCAAGTACTGGAGAAACCTTCAAAAACCAAGAACAGATAGGCAACGAACATCCATTTTGGAACCATTTTTTTATTCGTCTGGATAGTGAAGGAATCCGAACGAAGCCCAAGAAGTGGTTTCCATTTTTCGGGATGACTAACAAGTAAGAAAAGTGACCAAATGAGCAATACGAGTGACAAGTATTTGACAGAAATATCAAAACTGAAATTGATCACAACAATACTTGCGAAAATGAAAACGCTGATTAGGCTACCTAAAAATCGGAAGCGTGGCCAGAGCAATAGGATTCCGGTAAAGATTTCCATCAATCCGATCGCACGGCTTAGTCCGGGGCTACTTCCGATCAAAGACCAAAATGCGATGTCTTTTGAAAGCCAGCCGAAGTTGGTGTAAAGAATATTAGGTGCCGGAGCATAGAATTGAAGTAAGACGACCTTATCCCATCCATATTTGATCAGAAAAAATGCCAGTATTACGGAACAGATTCGTTGGAATTGAATGTTGGTGATTTCGGTATTTTTCCAAATTCGCGTGATCAGAAAATGCACGAAATATCCCAGCGCAACTGCGGTTATACTCAACCAAAAAGTTCCTTCGGTATCGGTTTCGAAGAGTGCACTCGAATCGAAACTCAAATACATCTGTTTAAAAGGCCATTGAATGAGTTTGAAAATTGGATCGATGAATCGGAAATCGAAAGGTAGGAGTAAGAACCAACAAACGAGTATGCAAGTGAGTGAACCAAAAGCGCTTTGATTATTTTTCATGTGCCAAAATGCGTTTTGTTCCGAAAAAACCGATCGCTGTAAGTACTAAGATCCATGGCATGCTGCTCTTCTTATTTTTTTTGTTCTTAGGCTGCAATGGTTCGACGTTCATAAGGGGTTGCGTTGCTGCTTTTGGCTGAGAGATCTTTTTGTTCAATTGTGCGGTATCGCGCTCGAATTCATTCGGTGAAATGCGTGTTTGTTTTGTAACCTGAACACCCATCGTTTGCGCATTGTTGTTCTTATGTGTTCTAACTGTGTCTACCAGAATCACATCAGAACCCCAGTCCTGTATGTAACGTACGTAGGTTGAATCGTTGATAAAGATAGTCTGATACAGTGTTGGAGCAGGTTCACCAAAATTGGTATTGGGGTCTGTGAAAAATGAGCTCGCATTCCCGGAGTGACTCTTGTGAGCAATGATCGCAGTTTGAGAAAAGAGATTCATCGAAACAGCTGCAAGGATACTGATTAGGAATAATTTCATCGTTTTAAGGTATTTGAAGTAAAAAAGAAACCAATGATTGTCAAGGGGATGATCCACGGAATACTTGATTTTTTGGTTTTCTTATTGGAGTTTTGATGTTGCTGTTTTTCTCGATCCTTTTCTATGCGCTTATAAATTTGCTCCTGATTTTCATCCGTAAAGATAATTGTATCTTGTTCAGGAGTAACATACATGCGGGTGGATGATCTAACGTTGTAATGAACTGGGATAGATTCGACAAAGCGATAAACAACGGTGTCTATGTTTAAGAGCTGATGATTGGACCAATTTTGTTCCAGGATAACAACAGTAGAATCATTGATGGTATCTCGTTTGAGTGTAATGCTCGATGGAATTCCAAAATTGGTGTTCGGATCTATGAAAAATCCGTTTTCAGTTCCGGAGTGACTTTTGTGCGCTATGATCGCTGTTTGTGCGTTTGATTGAAAGACTGCCAACAGACAGACAATAAAAAATCCCCTCATTTTTTCAAATTTGGGGATTACTACAATCACGATTCAGATCGGTTCAAATGTTATTCTTCTTCTTCGGTTTTGATGCGAACTAAGATCTTATCAATGCGTGCACCATCCATGTCTACCACTTCCATGGAAAAATTCATCCAGGTGATCACCTGACCAGTTGTTGGCACAGAACGCGACTCGTTCAATACCAATCCGCCTAGCGTTGTGAAGTTCATGTTATCGAACTGATCTTCCATATCGAAATGGCGCAGAAACTCGGCGATCGGGTATTGACCGTCTATTAACCATGAACCGTCCTCTCGTTGGATAAATTCAAATTCTTCCGCATAGAAATCATTGAAATCGCCCACCAAAGCTTGAAGAAGGTCGTTCAATGTAACGATTCCCTGGGTTTGACCAAATTCATCGGTGATGATCCCGTAATGGGTTTTGGTTTCTTTGAAATGCACCAACGCTTCATAAGCGGTAATGTTTTCAAGCAAGAAATTGGGTTTCAAAAGCAGGCTGCTCAGTTCAAAATTCTCTAGATTGATCGTTCGGAAGAGATCTTTCAATAAGACAACACCCACTACGTGCTCGCGCTCTTCGTCAAATACGGGGTAAACCGAGTGAATTTCTTTTTCTACTTGTTCGCGTACTTCTTCAGCGCTATCGTGAATATCGATGAAGATCACGTCATTTCGGTGTGTCATCAAGGAACTTACCGTTCTGTCTCCCAAATGGAAAACGCGTTCTACGATGTCTTGCTCGATCTCTTGCACTTCTCCACCTTCGGTTCCTTCTTGAATGATCGCTTTGATCTCTTCTTCCGTAACTTTGCTGTCAGATGATGGTTTTACACGCAACAAACGAATGAGCAAATCGGAAGTGAATGTCAGCAACCACACAAATGGCGAGGTGATCGCAGCGAGGATGCGCATTGGGCGTGCCATCGCCTTTGCAATGGTTTCCGGATTCGCCAAACCAATTCGTTTCGGAACAAGTTCACCAAGAACTAAGGACAAAAACGTAATGATCACTACCACCGACGTCACAGACAGGAAATGAGCATAAGGTTTCAGCATTTCGAACTTTTCGTAGAACGCATTGAAATCTTCCGTGATCTTCTCTCCGGAGAAAACCCCGGTTAGGATTCCGATCAAGGTAATACCTATCTGAACCGTTGATAAAAACCTGTTCGGACTTTGGATCGTTTCCAAAACCAATTTTGCCGATTTATCACCGCGTTTTGCAGCAGCGTCCATTTTCGACTTCCGTGCGGAAACAGTAGCGATCTCCGCCATGGAGAACACACCGTTGATGATGACTAATAATAGTATTATGAGTATTTCCATGGCTTATGACTGCGTCCTACCAGGGTACACTTTTAAGGCTTCTTCCAAACACTTCACAGCGTTCTTCAAAGATTCTTTGTTCAATACATAGGCAATGCGCGCTTCTTGTTTTCCTGCTCCCGGTGAGGAGTAGAATCCGTTTGCCGGTGCCATCATCACTGTTTGACCGTTGTACTCGAAATCTTCCAACAACCACTGACAGAATTTCTCGGCATCATCAACCGGGAATTTTGCTACACAGTAGAAGGCTCCACTTGGTTTCGGACAGAAAACACCCGGAATGGCGTTCAAACCATCCACCATGATGTTGCGGCGCTCCACATATTCGCTCACCACGTTGTCGAAATAACTCTGTGGCGTTTCCAAAGCCGCTTCAGAAGCGATCTGATCTACGGTAGGAGGGGAAAGTCGTGCCTGACCGAATTTCAGTGCTGCGGTCATCACTTCCTTGTTTTTAGAAACCATTGCTCCAATGCGTGCTCCACACATGGAATAACGCTTAGAAACGGAGTCGATCATGATCACGTTCTCTTCAATGCCTTCCAAGTTCAAAACCGAGAATGGTTGCGCACCATCGTAACAGAACTCGCGGTACACTTCGTCCGCGAACAAGAACAAGTCGTGTTTTTTAACGATGTCGCGCAATTGTTCCAATTCTTCTTTGGAATACAAATATCCGGTTGGATTTCCCGGGTTGCAAATAACGATCGCTTTTGTCTTAGGAGTAATTTTCGCTTCGATCTCGGAAACCGGTGGAAGTGCAAACCCCGTTTCAATGGTCGCAGTAACGGGAACTACAGTTAATCCTGCTGTTACAGCAAAACCGTTATAATTGGCATAGAAAGGTTCCGGGATGATCACCTCGTCACCAGGGTTGCAGCAAGACATGAATCCGAAGATCAAGGCCTCTGAACCTCCTGTTGTAATGATGATGTCTTCCGGATTTACAGGCAAACCACCTTTTTGGTATGTTGCAGCAAGTTTATTTCGGTAGCTCTCGAATCCAGCGGAGTGAGAGTATTCAATAACTTTTTGGTCAAAATTTCGAATGGCATCCAACGCAACTTGAGGAGTTTCAATGTCTGGCTGACCAATGTTTAAGTGGTAAACAATCTTTCCTGCTTTTTTAGCTTTCTCGGCATACGGTACTAATTTACGTATGGGGGAAGCAGGCATGTCAACGGCTTTCTGCGAAATTTTTGGCATTACAATTTTAATTTTTAATAGACAAAGGTAAGTATTTATTGCTTAGGCAGACGATTTATTCGTGGTGAAACGCATCAAGTAGATGGTCGCAGCGAAATACATGAAATCCAAAAATCCATTTTCGTAATCTTGGACTAGAAAACTTCCAAAAAATAAGATCAGAAACAGGGATAAGCTCGTTTTGAATCCCAGTTGAGCAAAGCGTTGATCACTGGTTTGGGTAAACTCTTTTCGGAACAAAGCGATCAGGAATAGAACCGGAATTGCCAGTTCCAGAGCAATGATCAATGCATAACAAAGCGGTAAGGTGAAAGGCGCAATTGCAAGTATGGTGTGTTCGAATTTCTCGGTAAACCAAGCGGGTACAAAGTCGCCCTTAAGCTTGTGAATGGCAGCAACGGCACCAAGCAGGCCGTAAAGTACAAATATGGCAATGCGTTCGAACATGTGAATTTCGTCGTGTAACCAAATATAGCAACAAAAAAAGATTGTGTAGTATTGCGTGAAATTGAATGTGAAAATATGATCAGAATTGCTCTTTTCCTGACTGTTATACGGCTTCTTGTTTCTTGTGGTAATCATGCAGCGCCGAAGATGCCAGAGAAATCTATGGTTAGTTCCGATTCGTTGCCAGCGGTTGCAAAAACGACAAAAGATTCGGTGTCAGCCGACAATGGACGACGAATTTACAAAGGCGACACGTTGGTGCCAGTCGATTTTTTCAATCCGGATATCTTATGGGAGCTGAAGTATGCTACTAAGGATAATTTCATGGGAAAAGTACTTTACGATACCATGCAAGTACTATACGTGCAGCAAAGCGTTGCCCGCAAATTGGCAAAATGTCAGGAATACTTGGCGCAACACAAACCCGGATATCATTTATTGGTGTATGACGGTTTGCGTCCACTGAGCGTGCAGTGGGAAATGTGGAACGCTTTGGATACCATACCTGTTTCAGATCGGGTAAAATTTGTAAGTAACCCCAAGAATGGGAGTGTTCACAATTATGGAGCAGCCTTGGATATCACGATTTGCGATACCAAAAGGAACGTGTTGGATATGGGGGCGCATTACGATGATTTGCGCAAGATCGCTTATCCCAGTTTGGAAGCTCAGTTTTTAGCGAGTGGTGAGTTGTCGCATGCGCAGGTGAATAATCGGAAAATGCTCCGTGCTTCTTTGTCGTCGCAGGGCTTTCGAAATATTCCTACAGAATGGTGGCACTTTAACGAGTACAGCAGAGCTATTGTGAAACAACGCTATCAATTGGTCACGCAAGAGATCCGATAATCGATTCAATCAACGAGACAAAAAAAGAGCTGCATTCCGCAGCTCTTTTTTTTTAGTGTTTGTGTCCTCCTTCGCCGTGTTTGTGATCATGTCCTTCATGGCCACCGTTTCCTTTGTGATCATGATCTTCAATTTCAGAACAAAGTCCAACGATTTTGTGGAATACATCATGCAACGCGGATAATGATTTGGTGATCTCTGCATCACTGGCACCGGCCGTGATCTTTACTTGCAATTTCTTGCTATCCTTCACCAATTGATTGATGTGTTTACGCACTTTATTGTTGTCGAATTCTTTTGGAACTTTTGAAGTTTTCAAGGCTTCTGCTTTTTGTACCATTTCACCGATGCGGGATTTGATAGGCTGTAAATTTCCTTCTTCACTCGGGTGAAACGTTTGTGCCATTACTTGGTGAAATGCCTTCATTTCAGCCCAGTTTTTCAATGCGTCTTGTGCGTAAGCGCTTGTTCCTAACGTGATTGCAAACGCAATCAAAGCGATCATTTTCATATGATTTATTTTAAGTTAAACATCTTAAAGATCGTGTCGACGAATAGCAGAATTGTTCCTTATTTCTGGTTGAAAACAACAAACGTCCCAAAAACCTTTACAAGGGGTAAAAGTAATGCTTGTTTCGGAGGCAAAACATGATTTTCATTAGGAATTTGAACGGTTAACGAATCTTAACGAAAAAAGCCGACTCGAAGGTCGGCTTTCGATGTAAATCGGTTGGAATTATTGTTTTTTGATCAATTTGCGAACAACTGTTCCGCTGTCCAGATCTTTAAGTTGAACCAAATAGATTCCTGCGGCAGATGATGTCAAATCAATGGAAGTTTGATTTCCGATGGTTTGTTGCACGATCGGTGTTCCTTTGGTGTCGATCACGGTCATTTCCGCTTGGTTGAAGTCGCATTTTACCACGAAATTCCCGTTGCTTGGATTCGGGTAAATGGAAACGGATTCTGGTTTGATCTCGGAAATTCCGGCTGTGAAATTTGGATCTTTAACAATTCCGCCATTTGCATTGATGATCCAGTTGTTCGGATCGATCGAAATGATGTTATTGATATTTCCGGGATTTGGGATGATGAAAACGTTCGAATTGCTCGTGATCGTGAAGCGGAAATTGGTATCTGGTACGCCTGTTCGATCAAAACGCAATTCCAAGTCATTCGTAAACGTTGGCGTAATGGTTGGTCGAGATGCCGTGTGATTGATCTCAATAATCAGGTCAGCTCCCAAATTGTTCCAACGAACGGAATAGGTTGGGAACCCTTCTCCAAAATACCATTCCTGCATGAAATTGTTCAAGTCAACTCCACCTACCGTTTCAGCGACTGCTTGAAAATCAGTACCGATGGCAGTAGAATCTGCATATTGCTGTTGAAATGTTTTCAATGTGGCAAAAAAGAGGGAATCGTTATTCATGAGAAACCGCAGCGTGTGAACGATTGATGCTCCCTTGTCATAAGATAGTCTACCTGAAAAAATACGGCTGTCGTTTAAGGAATCTTCCACCCAAACGCTTCCACCTGGTTGTGACATGATATTTGTGTGCCGGTCGAGCATATCGCTCACTTGTTGTCCCGGATACAAGTCAGCGAGCATCAAGTACTCGGAATACGATGCAAATCCTTCATTGATCCAGATATCAGCCCAAGAACGGCAAGTCACGTTGTTGCCAAACCATTGATGTGCTAATTCATGTGCAGTCAGTGTATTATTGAAAAATCCTTGAGTGGTCATGGTTTGATGTTCCATTCCACCGCTGATCGGCGCCATACAATGTCCGTATTTTTCATCTGCGAACGGGTAGGGACCGTATAATTCCGCGAAAAGTTCCATGAAATCTGCCGTTTCGTCGATGTCGGCTTGGAAATTCGGAAGGGTTCCCGGATTGTTGTAAATAAAGTTTTGAATCAGAACGGGTGCTGAGCCAACCGGATTTGCCGTCACGTTGTATTCAATGTACTGAGCGACTGCAACTGAGATCAGGTAATAAGCGATCGGATGACGGTGTTTCCATTCGAAGCGGTGTGTTCCGTTTCCAAGATCGACAACTTGTTCTAAAAGTCCATTTGATCCGGCTTTACAAGCTGTAGGAACGGTAATCCAAACGGCGCAGCTATCTGCTTTGTCACTCAAATGTTGTTTTACAGGAAACCATTCGTAGGCAGAAAATGGTTCGGAGAGCGACCAAGTCACTTGATTTCCCCAGGAAGGCGAAGAAGCGTTCGTCATTCCGCCACCACCTAGTGGATTGGTAGCAGCTGTTGGAGGTGTTCCGCTATACGTTACCTGAATAGCAAAGTTTTCTCCTGCATTCTTGTTTACCGGCACTTTCACAGCACTATTGGTGCGGTTATAAGAAACAGGCAAACCATCTACCGTGATCTGAGAAATAGTGAATGTGGGATAAAATTCAAACAATGCTGAATCCAGTGCGGCGCGCGCATGAGCGTGAATTTCACCGGTTCCGGAGAGTGCCGTACTGGTGTTGGTCATGTTGAGATTCAGAAAGTAGTAATGCACATCGTATCGCTCTGTTTCAGCGATCTGCGTTTCAGAAAAGGTATTGCTTTTTAGATGTTGATTCTTGTTTGCCTTGAGATGGGAGCAGGAGCCTGTTTTTTCTTGGGCAAATACACTTAGTGGAAATAAAAGAAATGCCAGAAGCTGTTTTTTCATGTTAATAGTTTTAGCAGAGCTAAATTAACACTAAAGAATGTTATTCGAATTACCATTCAAATCACATAATACGCATTTATATAAAATTATAGGATTTATGTCAGTTTTTCCTCCTCTAAGATCTTGATGAAGTGAAAACCTCTTGGGGCATATCCCTGATTATAATAAAAACGATGCGCTTTGAAATTGTTGCTGTAAGCATCTAAAACCATGATGTGACAGCCAAGGTCTTGTGCTTTTTGCTCCAGATATTCTTGCATCAATTTCCCGGCTCCTGTTCCGCGAGCACTGGCTTTTACAACCACATTATCCAGTTCCAAATACGGCCCGCACCACATTTTAGTACCGATCCAATACCCGCTGATCGCAATACATTCACCGTCGAGCATTACAGCGATCTGTCCGTAGTTATTGCCGAGCATTTGATCCAATAGTTGTTCGTAATAAGCGCGAGTTAACTTCGGATACAATTCTTGTAACACTTCGATATGTGCTAACATTTCCTCCTTTGTAGTCAGTTCAACAATGGTCATCATCGCGTTTTTTTCTTACAAGTGTGTTATAAACAATTCATAGATACGACGGTACTCGTCGATCCAAGATGGCGTGTATTGGAATCCATGAGCTTCCGTAGGATAAATGGATAACTGAAACGTGGTTTTTCCCAGTTCAATGAATCGCTGGTTCAAGCGAACAATGTCTTGGAATTGTACGTTGTCGTCCACAACACCGTGCAACATCAATAGTGGTTTTTTCAGTCCTTCTGCATAATAGATCGGGCTACTTCTGCGATACGCCAGAGTGTCTGTTCCGGGATAATTCAAGATGTTACTGGTATATT
>CAYRVL010000036.1:0-19690 GCA_964427665.1 uncultured Fluviicola sp.
TTTGCACCCTGTTTATTCGGTAAACAGACGTTAATCATTTATAATAACCGAGGTTTCGTACCTCAAAAATTAACAGTATGGCAACACGTATTCGTTTGCAAAGACACGGTAAAAAAGGAAAAGCGATCTTCCACGTAGTGGTAGCTGATTCTCGTGCAAAACGCGATGGTAAATTCATCGAGAAATTGGGGACGTACAACCCGAACACGAACCCGGCAACTATCAACATCAACTTCGACTCAGCTGTAAAATGGGTTGGTGTAGGTGCTGAAATGTCTGACACGGCTCGTGCAATCCTTTCTTACAAAGGAGTTTTGTACAAAAATCACTTGTTGAATGGAGTGAAAAAAGGTGCTTTAACTGCTGAGCAAGTAGAAGCTAAATTTGCTGCTTGGGAAGCTGAGAAAGCGTCTAAGATCCAAGGAAAAGTTGAATCTTTGGATAAAAACGCTGCTGCTGATAAAGCTGCACGTTTGAAAGCAGAAGCTGAAGCAAACGCTGCCAAAGCAAAAGCGATCGAAGAGAAAAACACACCTGCTGAAGAAGTAGTTGAAGAAGCGGCTGCAGAAGAAACTGTAGAAGCTACGGAAGAAACTACTGAAGCTCCTGCTGATGAAGCTCCTGCAGCTGAAGGCGAAGCTGAGGCTTAATTTATTTGTTGTTGAGTATGCATCTTGATGATTGCTTTCAACTCGGTTACATTGCGAAACTTCACGGATTTAAAGGTGAAGTTTCGCTTTTTTTAGACGTAACCAATCCCGAAGATTACGCTTCGCTCGACGCGTTCTTCATCGATATCAATGGTCACCTTACCCCTTTCTTCGTAGAATCGTTCACACTAAAGAACAAAGGTTTTGCATCCGTAAAATTGGAAGGTGTAACTACCGAAAACGACGCGAAAGTCCTTTTACGTAAGAATTGCTATTTGCCGCTATCCGTTTTACCGGAATTGGACGACAAACATTTCTATGATCACGAAGTCATCGGATTTACGGTCGTTGACAAGAACTACGGAACAGTTGGTGTGATCGAACAAGTGATCGATCTTTCCGTCAATCCCTTGCTGCAGATCATGAATGGTGAAAAAGAAGTCTTGATCCCTTTCGTGAACGACTTGGTGCAATTGGTGGACCGCCCAAACAAAACCTTGCACATTCAAGCTCCTGCGGGACTAATCGAAATGTATTTGGAGAGCTGATGGCTGACTTTCAGTTTCAGCAATTTTCTATTCGTCAAACACATGCCGCACTGAAGGTGGGAACCGATGCTTTGTTGTTAGGAAGCATTGCGCAATTCACCAACCCTCAAACAATCCTGGATATTGGAACAGGCACCGGTGTTCTGGCTCTCATGTGTGCGCAACGATTTCCGGAAGCCACTATTGAAGCGGTTGAATTGGACGAACAGGCCTGCATCGATGCCGCGCATAATTTCTCTTCCTCGCCATTCGCTCATCGCCTTTCACTAATTCAATGCGACATCAAGCTGTTTCAGTCCGACAAACACTTCGACGGGATCATCTGCAATCCTCCCTATTTTGAGAACAGTCAGCTTTCCACCGATGCAAGTCGCTCACGTGCACGTCATACGCAAGACCTGGATTTCGAAAGTTTAATTGCGATCATTTCCCGCACACTTTCACCAAGTGGAAAAGCCTGGATCATTCTTCCGGAGAGCAGCCACGAAAAATGGTTGGACCTAATAAATCGATCCTCGCTTCAACTTGCCGAGAAATGGCTCATCTACGGAAAACCGGATAAGTTGGTACGCAACATCTATTGCCTGCAACACGAAGTAGCAACAACACAAACACGTTCCCTCACCGTCCGACAAGCAGATGGCAAGTACACGCAAGAATACATTGCGCTAACAAAAGATTTTCACGACAGGGATCTGTCGGCGTAGCACTTCTATTTCAACAAGTCTAAAATTTCCGATTGCAAGGACTGACCGTTATCGTGGTTGTACCAATTCTGCAAGGCAATTTTCATCGCTTCAAAATCTGCGTTCTGAGCTTTTAGTTCGTCAAATACTACTTGACAAGCCGCCGGTCGCGGTCCCCACGTGAAAAGATCATTTCCGGAAAGATCTTGTACCACCAATTTCGGAATGGATTTCCCGCCATTTGTCAAATACTGATCAATACGGAATGGCTCCGAGTCGCGCAATTCGATCTGTAATTCGATCAACGGATTCAATTTGGAAAGCATGTAAATGAATGGTACGCTATGCGCCGCATCACCACACCAAGGTTCTGTGATCAAGATCCATTTTTGAGGCGCTTGCAGGTTGCGGATGGCTTCACTTAATGCATTCGAGATCTCCCCTTTTTTCAGCCAACGGTTCATCCGCGACCAATTTAATTTGGTGTAGTTCAAGTAATCCGGATTGTCGTAAGGTGCTTCCGGTTTTGGAGAATTCAAAATTTGTTCGAAGCGTTCTAAATACTGTTGAAATGTCATCATGAGTCTGTAAATTTTCTTCAAAGTTACTGACTAATTCAAACGAAAGATGTAAAGAAAGGAGAAAGGTTTGTGGTCTACTTTTTCGGTAGGAAAGCTATTTTACCTCAAAAATGAGTTCGCTTATCGCACTGTCATCGAAGTATTTAATGGCGATCTGCTGCAATTCATCTGCCGTCAGCTTGTCAATACTCGCGTACATTTCCTCAATGGTATCGATCTGATTGAAGAGCAACAAGCTTTTCCCCAAACCTTGCATCAAACCTACGTTGGAATCCAGCGACAACGCAATGTGACCTTTCAATTGTTCCTTGGCTTGATGCAACTGGCGATCTGTTAGTTTTTGCTCGCGCAAGAGACGCAATTCTTTGTACACCAATTTCAAGGTCTTGTCCAGATAGCGTTGATCGGTCCCGAAATAGACACTCCAATAACCAATATCTGCGTAAGGCGTGAAGTTCGCCTCCACATTATAGCTGTATCCGTATTTCTCACGAATTGAAAGCACCAAACGCGAATTCAAGGCCGGACCTCCCAACAAATTGATCAGCAAAGTCATTCCGCGGCGCTGTTCGTCGGCATAACCGGGAGCCAAACCACCGATGATGGCATGGGCTTGATAATTGCTTTCTTTGACGCGTTTTTTGTGCGGTTTGAAATCCACGAATTGCTTTGCTTGTTGCAAGGGTTTTCCATGCACCATTCCCGCGAAGTGGCGTTCCAATTTGCGCAAAACGGTCTTTGCAGGAACATCACCCACAAATGAGATCACCGCATTTTCTGCGAAAAAGAAGCGCTCGACGTAATGTTGCAAAGCCTTCTTATCAAAGGATTGTACCGTGTCCGGCGTACCCAAAATATTGTGTCCCAGTGGATGATTTGGGAAAATGAGCGCTTCGAAATCGTCGCCGATCTTTTCGCTCGGACTATCCATGTACGAATTCAATTCATCCAGGACGATCTCTTTTTCTTTTTCTATTTCCTTCTCCGGAAAATTTGAATTGAGCGCGATATCGGCCAACAATTCGATGGATCGGTCCAAGTGATTCTTCACAAAGGAAGCATAGACACAGATCTCTTCTTTGGTGGTGTAGGCATTGATCTCTCCTCCCACCGAGTCCAAGCGGGAAAGGATGTGATAGGTTTTGCGTTTGTGCGTTCCTTTGAAAATGCAATGCTCCAGAAAGTGAGCTAAACCGATCTCATCATCCTGCTCGTAGCGCGAACCCGCCAAAAAAGTCACGCCTAAATGCGCAACCGGCGCCGTAGCATGCAAATACACGACACGAATTCCGTTGGAGAGTTTAAAGATGTGAGGTTGTAGATCCAGCATGTTTATGGATTCTTGCGGTAAATTTCCCAAGTTCCGTTTGCGGTCAATTCAAATACGATGCGATCGTGTAAACGGGAAGGACGACCCTGCCAAAATTCGATGCGAACCGGACGGATCAGGTAACCTCCCCAATGCGGTGGACGCGGCACATCCTCCTGATATTGTTCCGCCAAAGCATGTACCCGATCTTCCAATTCTTCACGAGAAGACAAGCGTTCACTTTGCAAAGAAGCCCAGGCGCCCAATTTACTACCTCGCGGTCTGGAAGCGAAGTACTCGTCGCTCATTGCTTCCGGAACTTTCTCAGCCGTTCCCGTGATCGAGATCTGGCGTTCCATTTCCGGCCAAAAGAATAGGGCTTGCACCTTGTTGTTCGCTTCGATCGCTTTTCCTTTATCGCTTGCGTAATTGGTATAGAACACGATACCTTCCTCCAACAATTCCTTCATGTACACGATGCGTGCATGCGGAAAGCCATCCAAACCGATCGTCGTGATCGCCATGGCATTCGGCTCATTGGTTGGTTTTTCTACAGCATCGCGGAACCATTTGGCCATCAACGCAAAGGGCTCGTGCCCCACGTGATCTTCCAATTTCCCTTGGTCGAACTGGTGGTGGTCATTGCGAACCTGCTGTAAAAAGCTATCGGTATTACTCTTCTTCTCCACTTCCGAATTGATCGTCAATGAAACTATCCTCGTCGTCTTCGTCAGATCCCGGAGCACTGAAAACGGTTTTCGTTCCCAAAATGTGCTGACCAACATCTTCCTTGATCATTTTCTCGATCTCAACCGCTGTACGATCTTCTCCTTCATCACCAAAAGGAAAAATATCCACGATCGGTGAAATGGTGATCGAAGGAATCACGAAATCGATCATTAGTCCGCCCAAGCTTTCTTTCAAACGCTCATACGCTTCCTTCACGGAATGGGCTGAGATCAAGAAATTTTGAGAAACTTTTTTCGCTTTTGCGCCATCCAATTCGCTACCATCGCCGCCAGCTTCGTACGTGATCTTACACTTATACCAAACATCAGCGTCTTCGTAGTGGAAAATATCGTGGATATCTGTGCGAGCAATTCCTGTGACTATGAACTCACCGCGGATCAATGCACCCAACTCTTCATAAATTCGAGCTTCCGCATCTGTAAACGTCATTGCGGCAACTAAGTATGGTTCGGAAACGCGCTTAAACGATCCGTCATCCATTTGTTTTGTATATTTCACCTTGACGGTAAACCAACTATTCATGTTCCTTTTTTTTCGAAGAACAAAGATAGCATTTCAGCCAGAAAGAACAGCGTGATTTAATCTTCTTGGTGAATAATAATCCCTTCGATCAGGACCGCTTCATCGAGTTCCATTTCGATATCCTGTCGGATGCTTTCAGATTTCAGCTTGAGCGGGATCGTTTTGGTTTGATAATCGATGGATTTCGCCACTATGTTCACTTCCGAATTCACAGGATATTTACCAGAAATGTGCAGTTGAAAATGACCATCCAAGTCGGATTGGTAGGCAAACTTTCTACCAGATATTTCCACATAAATCACAGCGAAAGAAACGGGTTCCTTGGTTTCCTGATCGCGCACGACACCTCGAATGACCACATGCTGCAGACTGTCTTTTGGTTCAGTGAGAATCGGGTGATCCAGCATGAACTGATCGATCATCGTTGGAGCTCCCGGCAATTTTTCAGCATACGCCACATTCCAGGTAGTGAAGGTCAAGGCCAACAAACCGCCACCGATGATGCGGCGCAACAGAGAGTCTTGAACTTGTTTCACTTGCACCTGAGCGCGTAAGGCAGACTCATCAAAACGAATTCGCTGGATTTGTGTAGGAGCTATTCTACCGCAAAAATCCCCCGAACGTTGCATGAATTGTTCCAAGATGGCTGCATCTGTCATACGGTGTAATTCAGGAATTACTTTGGAGCAGGATGTACAGTATTGACCATTTTCTGTGGGAAACATACTGCTCCAACCAACAGTGCACGGTTCCGGAAGCGAAAGTCGGGATGTTTTCATGGTGTTTGCATTGAAATTACAACAGATGTCACCTACTCATTAATTCCACAAATCAATCGCGGAAAACCTGTCCCTGATGCAAGATCATGACACTTTTATTAGATAGCGTTACCATGACACCGTGTCCGTTGATCACGTATTCGGTATTGGTCATATTCGTGATCTCGTGTACCTTACCATTCACACACGCGCCTACTCCACCAACGTTGGTTTTGAATGCCATGACATCATTTTTCAATTTCCATTCCTGCACCGGATAGTTTAAAACTTGGCGCTTTTCTCCGTTGTGCCAAATAAAGGTCGAATTTGCTTCTCCCCACACCAACATATCGTCTTTTGCATCCCAAAATTGATTGAATGAAGCCACTTCATCTTGTTTTCCTTGTCCGTAAACTTTTAAATTTCCTTGAACATCCTCGTAGGCAACAAAACCGCGACCGGCCTTCATTTTCCCCACCCAGATCTGCTCCACATCAACAAATTCGCCATTTTCAAACGCAGCGAATGTGCGTGTGTTGGGATCGTTAAACGCAACGATATCTGTACCGGCGACGAATTGGATCTTTTGCGCTCCGCTCCACACGCCCAGTTCATAGATCTCTCCGCGCCAGAACACTTTGTAATTCTCCCCGTTATCGCGAAAAACCACGACGTTATCTCCCACCACATCCGGCATGTACATCTCCTCTGTTTGTTGCATCAACTGAATGGTTCTTCCTTGGTAGATCACATTCAAAGTATTGAAGCGTGTATCTTGGTAAACGATCAGGGAATCTCCAACAGCGTAATCGCCGCCAAAAGCAGTAATGTTGTGCGCTTTCCCATTTTCCCAATAATACAATAGAGAAGCGATGTTCCAGGCCACCAAATTATCCGATTGTTTGAACTTTACCATTTGGTTCGTGATCAGCTTCGTCTGTTTTCCGTCATAGATCTTGAAATCTTTCTGTGCATTCTGATAGGCAATCAAATTATCACCCAATGTCAGGTTATACAACTCGTTGTGATCCAATTGGAAAAAGGCATTATTCGAGAAAACGCGGCAGAAGCGATTGAAATCCATGTATGCGAACATGGTTTGATTCTGTGCCATGGCAACCATCGGCAAAAACGTGAAGGTAAAGATCCAATTTTTCATAGGCCCTAAGTTAGTCAAAAAGCGTGCTAGAATTTGCAGATTTTATTAGAACGCTTCTTTCTGCCAGTTATCCGCATTTATTGCCGTAAGTACAATGAGCTGAAACGAAGCCGGAAAAAACTTATTATTTTCGTGCAAACAAGATTTGAATCATTTCCTATGAAAAAAAGCTTTATTTCTGCCATTATCGCGGGGGTTGCTTTCACTACTTTCGGACAAGAGAAAGTGAAGTATGTGGAGTACGACCTACCGAATGGCTTACATGTCATCCTGCACGAGGAGCACGCCACACCGATTGTAGCTGTTTCCATCATGTATCATGTGGGATCAAAAAATGAGAATCCGGACAGAACAGGATTTGCGCACTTTTTTGAGCACTTGTTGTTTGAAGGATCTACCAACATCAAACGCGGAGAATACTCTGAATTGGTAGAGAAAAACGGAGGTGCTTTGAATGCGAACACTTCTCAAGACCGCACGTATTACTACGAATTGCTTCCTTCCAATCAATTGGAATTGGGATTGTGGTTGGAAAGCGAGCGTTTGTTGCACGCGAAAGTAGATCAAACAGGTGTTGAAACGCAACGTGAAGTTGTAAAAGAAGAGAAACGTCAACGTGTGGACAATCAACCTTACGGTTCGTTTATGGAGAACATGTTCCGTTTGGCGTACAAAAATCACCCGTACAACTGGGTTCCAATCGGAAGTATGGAGCACTTGGATGCGGCACAAGAGATCGATTACGTCAATTTCTACCGTACGTTCTACGTGCCATCGAACGCTGTACTATCCATTGCCGGAGATATCAATATCGAACAGACGAAAAAATGGATCGACAAGTATTTTGCTTCCATTCCAAGTGGACAAGCGATCAATTTGTTCCGTGATTTCGAAAATTTGACAGATGCGGATTTTGCTGCGAAATACGGCGTGGAGAAGAAACATTTTGACGCGAAGAATTTCATGAACCCGAAAGATGCAAAAGCCAAAGCATTGGTTCAGAAATACGCAGCGATGAAAAACGAAATTCCACGTCCTGCACCGGTATTTGAACCGATCAATGGTATTGTTCGCGAAACTGTTTACGACAATATCCAGTTGCCGGCTGTGATGATGGGTTACAAATTCCCGAAAGAAACCGATAAGGATTTCGCCGCTTTGGAATTGTTGAATGCTGTACTTTCAGGGAGTACTTCTTCTCGCATGAACAAAAACATCGTAGAGAAAAAGCAACAAGCGATCGCAGCGTTCTCATTCGCTTTTAACATGGAAGATCCGGGATTGGGATTGGTAGCTGCCATTGCATCGAATGGAACGGATGTGGCTGCTTTGGAAAAATCCCTGGACGAGGAGATCGCACTGATCCAACAAGAATTGATCTCCGTGGAAGAGTTTGAAAAGATCCGCAATCAATTCGAAAATCAAATCGTAAGCTCGAATTCATCCGTTGCCGGAATCGCAGAGAACTTGGCGCAAAACCGCATGTATTTCGGGAACACCGAACTGATCAACAAACAAATGGAGCGTTACATGAGCGTAACACGTGAGGATATTCAGCGCGTAGCACAGAAATATTTGACACAGGAGAATCGCATCATTTTGCATTACTTACCAAAAGCTAACTAACAGCAGGTCATGAAAAAGTTAATTACACTGATCGCATTAACAGCGATCACAGGAGTTTACGGACAGATCGATCGTTCTGTTCGTCCTGCAGCAGGAACAGCTCCTGTTATCAATATCAAAGATTCTGAAGTTTTCAAAACATCCAACGGAATTACCGTAGTTCTTTCTGAAAACCACAAACTACCTCGCGTTTCCTTTAACATGGTGATGGGAAGTTCTCCGCGCATCGAAGGCGACAAAGCGGGCTTGAACCAGATGATGGGACAATTGCTCATGTCAGGTACAAAATCCCGTCAAAAAGACGTCTTGGATACCGAGATCGATTACATGGGAGCAACCTTGACTGCTGATGGAAGTTCGGTTTATCTGTCGTGTTTGACCAAGCACATGGACAAAGGATTGGATTTGATGCAAGATGTGATCATCAACCCGGCATTTCCGGAAACGGAGTTCACGCGTATCAAAAAACAAATGGAATCAGCCTTGCTATCTGCAAAAGCAAATCCGGATGAAATGGCCGGAAATGCAGAACGCAAAGTGAATTTCCCGGGTCACCCGAACGCCGATGTGATGAACGAAAGTTCCTTGGCTTCTATTTCTCGCGAGGATGTACTGAAAAACTATGCAAACGTTTTCACGCCGAACGGGGCTTACCTTGTGATCGTAGGTGATATCAACAAGGAGAACGCGTTGAAACTGGCTGAAAAGTATTTCGGTACTTGGAAGGGAACAACTGTTTTCAAGCAAGATTATGGTTTTGGTTTGGAGCCAAAGGGAAATCGCGTGATCTTCGTGAATAAACCGGGAGCAGTGCAATCCGTGATCTCGATCTCTTTTCCGATCAACATGAAACCGGGAGATAAAAACCAGATTCCGCTTACTGTTTTGAACAGCATTTTTGGCGGAGGAGCTTTCGGTTCGCGTTTGATGCAAAATTTGCGTGAAGACAAAGCATACACGTATGGATGTTATTCAGACCTGCAAGTGACACGCGATGGTAGCTGGCTGAGCACAAATGGCTCTTTCCGAAACGATGTAACGGATTCAGCGATCACCCAATTGTTGTACGAATTCAAGCGCATTACAGAAGGATATGTGACGGATGAGGAATTGAACTTGGCAAAACAATCCATGGCTGGTGGTTTCGGTCGTTCTTTGGAAAGTCCGCAAACCATCGCACGCTTTGCTTTGAACATCATCCGCAACAATTTGGCAGCCGATTACTACAAGAACTACTTGAAGCGTTTGGAAGCTGTAACGAAAGACGACGTCTTGACAATGGCTCAAACGTATTTCACGAAAGGATTCAACATTGTTGTGGTTGGGAACGAGAGCGTTTTGGAAAAGATCAAGCAATTCGATACGGATGGCGTGATCGAAAAATTGGATGCTTTCGGTGATCCGGTAAAAGACATGAAACCTGCTGATATCTCTGCGGATGACTTGTTGCAAAAGCACGTGAATGCCATTTCAATGACTACGAACGCAAAAGCATTGACGAAGAAATTGAAAAAAGTGAAATCGGTGAAGAAAACGATCGATCTTACTTCTGCGCAAATGCCGATGACGATCACCATGACGGATGTTTTTGTAGCGCCAAATAAAGAGGCAACGAAATTGGAAGGTATGGGAATGACGTTCCAAAGTTCTTATTACGACGGAACAACCGGAGCTGAAACCAATATGCAAACCGGCAAAAAAGCTATGACCGAAACGGAAATTGCTGCGAAGAAAAAAGCTGAAGGATTCATTCCGGAAATGAATTACAAAAAAGGTGGCATGCAATACGAATTGAAAGGGATCGAAACCATCAATGGAAAAGATTACTACGTATTGTTCTGTAACGATGGTGATTCAGAAATGATCAATTACTACGACAAGGCAACATTCTTGAAGTACAAGTCTACGTCGATCCGTAAAAACGAAGGAGAAACGGTAGAATTCACAGTAATGTTCGACGATTACAAAGACGTGAACGGTTTCTTGTTCGCGCACAAATTGACACAAACTATTGGCGAAATGTCCTTGAACGGTGAAGTAAAAAGCATCGAATTCAACGGAACGATCGATCAAAATATGTTCAAATAATTGTTGGTATTTCCATAGAAAGGGGGCTTCGGTCCCCTTTTTTATTATTTGTACTTTTGAAACCATCAAAGGAAACTGGCTCATGAGTAAAGAAAAGATCGTCATTGTTGGACCGGCCTATCCGTATCGGGGAGGACAAGCATTGGTAGAAGCCTATTTGTATCAATCCTTGGAACAAAACTATGATGTGAACACTGTTTCTTACAGCTTGCTCTACCCTTCCGTTTTTTTTCCGGGAACAACACAATTCGATGAGTCTAGTTTCGTGCCTTTTGAACACAGCCACAAGATCAAGCGACTGATCAATAGCATCAATCCGTTCTCGTGGTACAAAGCGGCAAAACATATCCGGGAACACCAGCCGGCGATCGTTATTTTTGTCTGGTGGATGCCATTTTTCGGTCCCGCGCTCAGTACCATTGCAAAATTAGTCAAGCGCAAAACGTCCGCGAAAGTGGTGTTTTTAGTGGAGAATTATGTGTCGCACGAAAAACGCTGGTTCGATCGTTTTCTGACCAAGATCACCTTGAAACACGCCGATGCCTTCATTTGTCAGTCGGGTTACATTCACGAGCAACTTCAATTGAACTTCGCAGATAAACCGGTCTTTAAAACAACCTTGTCGATCTACGATTGCTACGATCTGAAGCGTTACGACCGTCAACAGGCACGTGAACTCTTGCACATTCGCTCTAAAAAAGTGATCCTGTTCTTCGGATTGATCCGTCCCTACAAGGGACTCGACCAATTGCTGCGCACCTTCAAACAGTTGCTGAAAAATGATCCGGATCAAACACTTTTGGTCGTTGGCGAATGTTACGAGAACCTGGAGAAATACACCGATTTGATTCAGGAATTGGGATTGACTGAAAAGGTGCAGATGCACAACCGCTTCATTCCGAACGAAGAGATCGAACCGTATTTCAAAGCGGCGGATCTGGTTTGTTTGCCTTATTATTCCGGAACGCAAAGTGGCATCCTGATGATGGCTTATGGATTCAAAATTCCGGTTGTGGCCACCAATGTGGGCGGAATCTCCGAATTGATCGTACCCGAGAAAACCGGTATCGTAGTAGATTCGAACGATCCAAACGAATTGAGCACGGGTATTCAGCGTGTTTTCGCTTTGCAGGAGGAGCTTGATTTTGCAGAACAAATTACTACCTTCACGGGCGAATTAGGCTATGCGGGCATGGCTTCGTTCTTGCAAGAAATCCGTAAATAATGACTGAAAAGATCCTGGTAATAAAAATTGGAGCTACGGGCGATGTGATCCGTACGACAACCTTGTTACATCTGTTTCCGAACGCTGCGATCACCTGGATCACTGCCTCGTATAACAAACTGATCTTGCCTCAGCATCATCCGGCGTTAACACGTATTGTGGCTCTGGAAGAAATTGAAAGCAGCGGGATTCTAGGCGAACATTTCGACCGCATCATCTCCTTAGACGACGACTTGAAATGTGCTTCCTTAGCAAGTTCTATTTCTCACGACAAATTATTCGGAGCTTACGTAGCGGATGGTAAAGTACATTACACGGAAGATGCAAACGAATGGTTCGACATGGGTCTTTCATCCCGTTTTGGAAAAGCACGCGCCGACGAATTGAAATGGGAGAACACACATTCCTTTCAGGATATTTTGTTCCGCATGTTGGGACATACCTTTGACAATCATCCGTATTTTCTCTTTGAAGACATACACAAAGAACGCAAGCCGTTGCGTGTTGGGATCGAAAATCGTTCCGGGAATCGCTGGCCAACTAAGATCTGGCACCGCTATGCAGAATTGGGGGAAATCTTGAAACAAGAAGGCTACGATGTGGTTTTCTTTCAAGACCGCGAAACCTTGAAGGAGTACATGGAAGACATTGCCGAATGCGCATTGATGATCAGTGGCGATACCTTGGGCATGCACATTGCATTGGCATTGAATATTCCGTGTGTGACCGTTTTCACATGTACATCGGCGGTCGAGATCCACGGTTATGGATTGATGGAAAAGATCGTTTCACCGGAATTGAAAAAGGCGTATTACAAGAACGAATACGTGCCGGAAGCCGTAGAATCCATTCCCATGGAAGCATTTTTAAACGCCGTTCATAAACAATTGCCCCTAACTCGCTGATTTAAACTGGAGCATTGTGCACGCCTCCGGTGTGAATGAATACAATTTTACCGGGATTTTCAGCTTGTTGGATGAAATCCAAGCAAGCCAGGAGTGCTTTTCCGGTGTACACGTAATCCAAAGGAAGATCCAAACGCGTTTGTAATGCACGCATCCGACTTTTCAGATCGTCATCAGCTTTTGCATATCCCCCAAAATGAAAATCATCGTGAATAACGAGTTGCTTCATTTTTTGATCCACCATTTCTCCATCCAAGTAAAATTGCCACAACAGTTCCCGAATGGCAGAAGCCGCATCAAATCCTTTCAATACCGGAACGGCGTGTAAAAAAGCTTCATCCGGTAAACCAGCTAACAGTCCGGCGGCGGTTGTTCCTGTACCTAGCGCAACGAAAACATGTTGCGTATCTGCGGGCAATTCTTCCCACATTTTCTGACAGCCCAACATGCCGTAGAATCCATGTCCACCTTCAGAAACCAACAAATGATCCGGGTAACGCTCCTTCCAGCCTTCAATCGCCAACGGTTCGTTCCGCTCAGAATAAGTCGCTCTGTCAACAAACTGCAATTCCATGCCGAGTTCTGAACAGCGCTTTAAATTCGCATTGCTTTCCGGATGTAATTCTTCGCCACGTACGATCCCGATGCTCTGTAGTCCAGCTTTTCGGCAAGCAGCAGCCGTTGCTAACAGGTGATTTGAAAAGGCGCCACCAAAAGTGACGATCCCTTTGCGTTGTTGAAATTGTGCCAACTCAATGTGAAACAACAATTTTCGCCACTTGTTGCCAGATACTTCCGGATCAATAAGATCATCGCGTTTTACAAGCAATTGAACATTCTTTCCAATCACTTGTTCCAGAGGAATAGCTTGCAATACTGCTACAGAAGTATCATACAAATTCATAAAACAACGTATTTTTGCACCATGTTTGACGAACGACCATTACCCAAAAATAACGGTTTGGAACCGGATGACTTTTATTTCAGTCCGGAGGGTTTTATCGTTTTCACCGAAAAATATCACCTGAAACGCGGTTACTGCTGCAAAAGTGGCTGTAAACACTGTCCGTATGGTTACGATAAACGCACGGACACTTTCAAACCTAAAAGGTGATCACGCGTCTTCGCGAATTCCATTTTCCGGAACCTTTCCGGTGTATTGTGATAGGATGGATTTGATGTACTTGATATCTTTGTCCACATCTCCCGTTGGTTCAAAAACCGAGTGAAAACCTCCAATTTTGCGTTTGTAGTCCATGTAGGCAATGTAAATCGGCACATTGGCTTGTTGTGCAATAAAATAGAATCCTTTTTTCCAATGCGGTTGATAACTGCGTGTTCCTTCCGGAGTAAAGACCACCATCGCTTCATCGTGTGTTTTGATGTAGTCCACCACCTGTTCCGTAATGTTTGATTTACGTTTTCTATCCACCGGTACTCCACCCATTGCTTTGAGGATCCAACCCAATGGCGGAAAGAACAATTCCTTTTTGATTAAGAATTTAACCGGAACCTTGTAATGCATGAATGCGATCTTTCCGATCACAAAATCCCAGTTGGAAGTATGCGGACCCACCACGATCACTGCTTTCTTTACACCTTGTGGAGTATGTTCATCAATTTTCCACCCAAATAATTTCAATATCCAGAACAAGAATTTTCCCATGGGTCAAAGGTACAATTTCAGGAAAGAATTACTTTTATCGAATGCAAGTAAAAAATCGTTGGTGGAAATTATTGTTGGTTCTATGCTTTACAGGACTGGCTTTGCTTTTGTTGACCATGCAGCAATTGTTGGGAAAACAACGGGATGAAACAACGATCCCGATGCCCGAAAACGCCTTGTGGTCGCTTCAAGTGAATGCCGTAGAATTTTGGCAAGCAGGAACTTACGAAGTGTTGTTTGAATCAAAAGACGAACAGATCTTACAGCAATTGCGACAGGAGATCCAGACACAACGAGAAGCGCGCACCGAAAAAGGTTCGCTCGGCATTGATCCGCATACCGATGTGATCATTACCGCCTTTCCATTGGAAAAGGAAGTTTTGATGGTGTATACGATCCAATTGATCGATCCGGAGATGTTCGAAAAATCACTAGGTTCTTACCTGACGAAGAACAGTGTGGGAACCGTGATCGGTCAGAACGGAATTGTGATCACAGGGACTAAGAACACTTCAAATAAGACACTTCAAAAAGCTATCAATCAATGGAAAAAGGCTCCTCAATTGAAGCGATCTGATATCGTACGAAACCAGACGGATTACATCAGCTTCAAACAGTGGAAGCAAGCACAAAACGGTTTGGTTCAAAATGCGACTTTCGGGGTGGAACGCAAAGATCAAACCCTGTCTCTGTCCGGAACCTGTCTTTTTTCGGATGAACGCATCTCCCCGTTGAATTACGACTTACAAGCGCAAGGATTTTATTTGTCCTCACGCGTTATTCCAGCTCATTTGAAAGATACTTTGAACAAGTATTTGCCCTTGGGCGATTTTGAGTTCACGGACATTACCGGAATCGTGATGGATTACCAAGGCGTTTATCTGGAAGAAGCGAAAGCAAACTTACCGGAAGTGTTTGGTTATCTGCCTATTCCAAAGATCAACTTGATCATTCAGTCGAAGCAAGACTTGTCCGTGGAAAAGATCATGGCAGCCTGTCCTGAAAACATTCGTGCCTCTGCAAATACGCTAAATTTTGGGGAAACGGATTATCAATTGGTGCAACTGGATGCCAAAACAATTTTCATTGGATTGGATCCCTCACGTGTCAAAAAACGGGCTCAAACAAATTTATTCACCATAAGCGGAAAGCTGGAATCTTTGCTGCATGTAGACGGGTCTGGTTTTATGACCGCGATGATCCAAAATTTAGGACCGATCAAAAAGGGCAAGCAATTCCTGAACACCACGGAAAAAATCTCGTTCCAAGTGAGTCGATCCATGAATAACACCTATCTCATGAACGGAGAAGTGGTTTTCAAAGAAGGTCGTTATCCGCTCACAGAGATTACCCGTTTATTTTTATCCTTGAATTGACATGAAACTTGGATTACCGAAACGGTTTGCCCTGGTGATCGCTAACGGAGAGGAGTGTGACACCGTACTCACAACCTCATTAGCCCGAAAAGCGACTTGTGTGATCGTTTTAGACGGCGCCATGCATCGTTTTCAGAAAATGAGACTGCGGGCCGATATTTTGTTAGGCGATTTTGATGGAAACGGACACGACACAGCTTCCCTCAAAGCGCTGTTCCCGAATCTGCAAATAGTACACACTCCGGATCAGGAATTCACAGATTTTGAAAAGGGTATTTGGCATGCTGCATCTCTCGGATTCACAACTATTATAGGTATTTGGGCTACTGGTCGCCGGGCGGATCATTCCTTCAGTAATGTAGCTAACTTGATCCGATTTCCGGAGCATTTGCATATTGAATTACTGGATAATCATTCGCGCATTTACCGCATACCGAAGCAATTCAGTAAAGTTTTTCAAAAAGGTGACGTTATTTCGTTAGTACCTATTGGAACTGTTTCAGGTATCGTTACAAAAAACTTGAAATATCCATTGAACAATGAAACATTGATCCTGGGCATTCGCAATGGAAGCAGTAATGAAGCGCTGGAAGATGGATTGGTAACGATTACCTACGAACTAGGTGATCTATTACTCATGGAGTGCTACGATTGAGCGAGTTCTCGCGTCAATTTTTGTACATATTCCGCAGCATGGATCAATCGTGATCCGTACCAACTGAACGCTTCTCCATCCACGATCATTACCTGAGAATTCGGGTACTTCCTGCGCATAAGTTCTACGTGTTGGGTCGTAAACGGAAAGGGCTCCGAACTAAGAAAAATCCAATCGGGTGTTTCAAATTCCACTGTAAATTCCGGATACCGGCTCTTGGTCACCACGTTTTGTAAACCGATTCGTGTTAAGACATCATCGATGAACGTTTCTCTACCGGCACACATCCACGGATCTTTCCAAATGAAATACGCTACTTTTTGTCCGCGAAGCAGCGCCGGATCAATCAACTCGAAACCACGTTGAATCTGTTGGACTAATGCGGAAGCTCGCGACACAGTTTGTGTGATTTCCCCGAGTTCGAGGATCATTTCCAACGAATCTTGAACCGTATAAATATCACTCATCCACACCGGAAATTCCTTTTCTAAGATTTCGATATCCGATTGCGTATTCTCTTCTTTATTCCCGATGATGAGATCGGGTTTGAGTGCGCGGATCTTATCGATGTGCAGATTTTTGGTTCCTCCAACAACTTGAACGCGTTTTTTGAGTCCTGCCGGATGGATGCAGAATTTCGTAATTCCGACCAAGCGTTCTTCCAATCCCAGATCCACCAGCAATTCTGTTTGGGACGGGACCAAAGACACGATACGAAAAGGGGAAGCAACAATCGTTACTTCCCGCTTCATTTGATCAGTATATGTTTTCTGGATCACGACAAACAAGCGATGATATCCTGACGTGTTAGAATGTGTTTTTTACCATCTTCCAATTCCACCAAGACAGCTGGAGTCTGTTCGTTGATCAATTTTGCTACTTCGTCTAGTTTCGCAGCTCCCTTTACAACCGGGAATGGCGCTTGCATCACCTTTGAGATCGGCGTATCACGCATAGCAGGGTTGTCGATCAACAACTGATAGACTTGAGAATCTTGTAAAGAACCAACGATCACACCATCGCGCATCACCGGAATTTGGGAAATGTTGAATTTACGCATTTTCACCACCGCATGTGAGATCAACTCCTCTGAATACAACGTAACCAACGGTTGGTCAGCATGGCGAGCGATCGCATCTGCGGCCGTTTTCACTTCTTCTTCCAAGAATCCGCGCTCGCGCATCCAATCGTCGTTAAAGATCTTACCTACGTAACGGGAACCGTGATCGTGAAACAAAACAACCACTACGTCATTTTCCGTCAATTGTTCTTGCATTTGAAGCAATCCTCCGATCGCAGCTCCGGCGGAGTTACCCACGAAAATTCCTTCTTCACGAGCCAAACGACGCGTGTAAACGGCAGCATCTTTATCGGTTACTTTCTCGAAATGATCGATCACATCGAAATCCACGTTAGCCGGCAGGATGTCCTCCCCAATTCCTTCCGTGATGTACGGATAGATCTCATTCTCGTCAAAAATCCCGGTTTCTTTGTATTTCTTGAACACAGAACCGTAGGTATCGATTCCCCAGATCTTGATGTTTGGGTTTTTCTCTTTCAAGTACTTCCCTACTCCGGAAATGGTTCCTCCGGTTCCAACACCCACTACGAAATGCGTCACTTTTCCATCCGTCTGTTCCCAGATCTCAGGTCCGGTTTGCTCGTAATGTGCTGTACGGTTTGATAAATTGTCGTATTGGTTCACGTACCAGGAATTCGGGATCTCCGTTGCCAAGCGACGGGAAACAGAATAGTAAGATCGTGGATCTGATGGCTCAACGGCAGTTGGACAAACCACTACCTCTGCCCCAACGGCACGTAAAATATCCATTTTCTCTTTGGATTGCTTGTCGTTCAGTACACAAACCAGTTTGTATCCTTTCACGATAGCAGCCAAAGCAAGTCCCATTCCGGTATTTCCAGACGTACCTTCAATGATCGTCCCTCCCGGTTTGATCAATCCAGCTTTCTCAGCATCTTCGATCATTTTCACCGCCATGCGGTCTTTCACCGAGTTCCCCGGATTTGTTGTTTCAACTTTCGCCAAAATGGTTGCTTTGCACCCTTTCGTCAATTTGTTTAAGCGTACCAACGGCGTATTACCGATGGTCTCTAAAATGTTATTATAAACTTTCATAGAATGAATTACTGAACAAAAATAAGTACTTACTTTGGATAAATGTTTTCCCGTTAAGCAATTCCACTATTTCTTCGGCATAATGCTTGCATGGGGCAAAACAACTAAACGATTACTATGAAAACAGCATTTTACCTACTCAGTATTGGATTTTTATTGGTCGCAAGTTCGTGTTCCGGAGTACGCGGTATGCGTGTACAAGTTCAACGACCAGCCGAGATCACTGTATCAAAAAACATTCAAACGGTAGCCATTCTAAACCGTTCTCTTCCATCTGCTCCAATATCTGCGGAAACCATTCTTACCGGTGAGCGCAAATCACAAGATAAAGAATTGTCGCGTGAGTGTATCCGCGGATTGAATGACTTGTTGCGCACCAGCGATCGGTTTAAGGTAAAGGTTTGTGAAGGCGATCTATCGGCTGCAGATCCGGCATCATTGCGTTTTGCGGAACTGTTGACTTGGAACATAGTGGACAGTATCTGTAAGAAATATGAAGTAGAAGCCTTGTTGGTCTTGGAGTATTTCGATACCGATTTTGCGGTGGTCAATCCGGGTGCGACGGCTGCAGCAGCTGTTACGAATGTTCTGAATGGAAACGCAGCTGAAGTAGAAGTTACAGGCACGGCCAAAGCAACCGCAGGATGGCGCATGTACGTTCCGGCTACTCAAAGCGTGATCTACGAGAACTATTTTTCCTGGAAGAAGATCTGGCGTGAACGTTCAACGAATCCGATTGATGCAGCAGCGCGTTTGATCAAACCAAACCAAGCATTGATGGATGTAAGCTGGATCACCGGCAATGAGTTCGGAATGCGCATTGTTCCGTTGTATTATTGGGAAAACCGCTCGATGTACAAAGGTAAAAAAGGCGATATGGAACGTGGCGAACGTCAAGCTTTGGCGAAAGACTGGGAAGGCGCTATCGAAACATGGAAAATCGCTTATGATGCTACGATGAAATCAAAAGTTCGTGCGCGAGCAGCGTATAATCTGGCATTGGCTTACGAAGTAATGGGCGATCTGAAAATGGCGCAGAAATGGGTGCA
>CAYRVL010000036.1:19790-25198 GCA_964427665.1 uncultured Fluviicola sp.
TCATTCATTAATTTTGCACTATGTCAGAATTCGTTGTATCGGCTAGGAAATATCGTCCGCAGACCTTCGACACCGTTGTGGGTCAGAAGTCGATCACGAACACCCTGAAAAACGCCATTAAGAATCACCATTTAGCGCAAGCATTTCTATTTTGTGGTTCGCGAGGAGTTGGTAAAACTACCACTGCGCGTATCTTGGCTAAAACCTTGAATTGTTTCAACCGTTCAGAGTCCATCGAAGCTTGTGATCAGTGCGATAGCTGTAAGTCATTCAACGAGGGAGCATCTTTGAACATTTACGAATTGGATGCTGCATCGAACAACGGTGTGGATCACATTCGCGAATTGATCGATCAAGTGCGTGTAGCTCCGCAAATAGGCAGTCACAAAGTGTATATCATCGACGAGGTTCACATGTTGTCAGCCTCGGCGTTCAATGCATTTTTGAAGACCTTAGAAGAACCGCCGGCACACGCCATTTTCATTTTGGCCACTACCGAAAAGCACAAAATCCTTCCAACGATCCTTTCACGCTGTCAGATCTTCGACTTCCAACGCATCAAAGTGAAGGATATCGCGGATCATTTGGCGAACGTTGCAACGAAAGAAGGAATTACCGCAGATCCGGATGCCTTGCATGTTATCGCCCAAAAGGCAGATGGTGCGTTACGTGATGCCTTGTCGATCTTTGATCAGATCGTGAGTTTCTGTGGCACAACGATCACGCACAAGGACGTTTTAGAAAATCTGAACATTCTGGATCACGATTACTATTTCAAAGTAGTTGAGAATGCCTTGAATGAAGATATCCCTGCCAATTTGCTCGTTTTTAACGATGTGATGGAAAAAGGTTTTGATGGGCACCATTTCGTTGTTGGATTAGCAGATCATTTCCGCAGCTTATTGGTTTGTAAAGATCCGCGAACGGCTCCGTTGTTAGAAGTGGGCGAATCGACCGAAAAGTTATTTGTAGACCAGGCAAAAAAAGTGGATGCCCAGATCTGTGTCCGCGCATTGTCTGTACTTAGTCGCACGGATGTGGAATACAAAGCTTCCAAAAATCAGCGCTTGCTGGTCGAAATGGCCCTCATGCAATTGTGTTCGTTGAAAGCTGAGCAGGAAAAAAAAAATCCCTGACTGATCCGGTAGCGATCATTCCCTACAACGGACAGAGTCTGCGCAATCAGGCGCCAAAACCTGTGAACAAACCCGATGTACCGCCACAGCGATCATTTCAAGTAAAACCTGAGGCCAAGGTACTCTCTGCGCCAACAGGACAGTTGAATTCTACCAATGTTTCTATCAACCAGCTGATCCATCAACAGCAGGTGAAACAGCAGCAAAATTTCAATGATTTACCGCGCAATCCATTTCACAAAGACGACGTTATCCGTTTGTGGAAAATGATGGCACATACCCTAAAATTGGGCGGACAAGAACAGGTTTACCACGTGATGATCAAACGCGACCCGGTTCAAGTGGACGAGATCACCTTTTTATTTGAGGTTGACAATGCCATTCAACAAAGTCGTTTGGAATCCGGTATGGATCAAATTTTAGAATTCATTCGTAAGGAGATCCAAAATTACGATTTGAATTTCTCCATTTCGGTGAGTGAGCATGTGGAGGATGACGTGAAATTCCTAACCGGAACAGATCGCTTCGAAAAATTAGCTCGTAAAAATTCCAACCTTCACGACCTCAGAAACCGTTTTAATTTGGACATTGACTATTAATCATGAAAAAATATTTGTTTTTACTTGCCCTTCCTCTTTTGATTAATTGTGAGGGTTCATCCACACCAGAATCAACAAATCCGGAAGATACGGAAGCAAAGATCCCGTTAAATGATCGACTGAAGCGCGATGTAGAAGCCGCCTTGGAAATTCCGGCAACTGAAAAATACGATTTTCAGATCTATCGTTCACATTTGAACAACGACACGATCTTAGATGCGATCGTAACTGTGAATCGTTTGCAATACGCTATTGATCAGGCGATCAAAACCAAAATGGAAGCGAAAGCGGCAGAATTGGGTTACATGGGGAATTACAACTTTTTCTTTTATTACGATGGCGCCTTGGACAAATTATCAGTTCCCTTACCGGTTCCTTCTTCACCGGGTCGCCCGCTGGATGTGCGTTTTGAACCAATCGTTTCGCCAACGAAGAACGATCTGATCTTGGATTACCGCATTCGAAATTCCGGTTGGCGCGCCTATTATACGGTGATCAATGAACACGATCTGATTCTTGCGTTTCGCTGGAAAGTTTTTGACAAAGTGGGCGAAGATAATCCGGAAGCGATCTTACATGATCTTGTTGAATCGAAGGCAGGAATTGGAAAAGATATTGCACTACACACGTCGACGATCGAAAACTACGACAAGAACATTGGGGATGTGTATCAATATGTTCCCAAAATCACGAAACGCGGAAAAATGGAATTCTTATTCTTCTTCGACCCTCGTGCAGCGAAATTCCGCTTGTACGATGACGGACCCGGAAGTGACATTGCCCGTGCGCAAGCTAAAAACAAGTAAGAGAATGGAATCTCGTGCGGGATCAATCGCTGTCTCACGTGCTTTGCGTTTTCGGGAACTTCAGACGGGAACACGCGTTGATCGAATCCTGTTTGTATTGCATGGCTACGGACAGCTTGTCGAATACTTTATCCGAAAATTTGCTGCAATTTCCATCGAAAACACCTTGATCGTTGCACCGGAAGGCATGCACCGTTTTTATTTGCAAGGTAGTTCAGGACGTGTCGGTGCCTCGTGGATGACCAAAGAATGGCGCGAACAAGACATTCTGGAAAACGTACAGGCATTGAATCAATTGTACCTTCATTTTTCCGAACAATATCCGCAAGCGACTGTTTCAGTACTTGGATTCTCACAAGGTGGAGCAACGGCAGCGCGGTGGGTAGCAGACGGACAAGTACCTTGTACTCATTTCATTTCCTGGGCAAGTGTTTTTCCGCCGGATCTCAGTGCGGAGTCGATGGCACAATTGAGCATGCGTCGCCATTTTTGCTTGGGTAATGAAGATCCGTATTTTATCGGAGAGGATGCCGAACGCATGAAGGAATTTTACCGAACTTTACAATTCGAGGTCGTAGGTTATTCAGGTAAGCACGACATTGATGCAGAGCTGCTTTTAAAACTTTTGGAACATGAATAAATTTATTTTTCTCCTGACTTGTAGTATTTTGAGTGCTCCGATATTGGCACAAGATGAAGATACAGATTTGTACAATTACGAGCCAAAAGAAGTTACGGAACAGAGTCATACTTCTGAGATTGGAATTGACCTGCAATTCCATGCCAGCTCCATTGGTGGAACGGTTGGTGCAGGGGTGAAATACGGGTATTTGGTGAATCCCAATTTAGTGATTGGTCCGAGTTTGCGATTGCACCGATCCTGGTACAATTTCCAAGGAATTAAAAGCAACTGGAATATTTACGGCGGTGGTGCCTTTGCACATTACCGCTTGTACAATTATTTCTTTTTGGGCGGCGAGTTCGAAGTACTTTCCACTCCTTTCGTTCAGAATACGGCCACGGTTGGATTTCAGCGCAACTGGATACCCACCTTTTTGGTTGGTGGTGGATTTTCACGACAATTCAATGAAAGTTTTCGTTTAAATGCCGGTATCATGTACGACATCGTTGACAATCCTAACAGTCCTTTCCGTCAGGCTTACTTTATGCGCAAAGAGAACGGCGCTTTGATCCCGGTGATCTATCGGATTGCATTCTTCTTTGTGCTTTAACTAGAGCATAAAAAAAGCGCGATTTCTCGCGCTTCTATTTATTTTGGTTGCTTGATCGAACCTGCTGGTCCGTAATCAATGAAATCAATGTAGAACACCAACGTCGCGAAAGGCGGGATGGTTTGCGGATCCGGAGAATTCTTTCCGTACGCCATAGCTTGAGGCACGTACAATTTGTACTTTCCACCTTTTTTCAAGAATGGAAAACCTACAGTCCAACCCGGTATTACCTGACTCAGATTGAAAACGATCGGTTGTGCACCCAAAGACGATTGCAAGGTGTCTCCGTTCTTGTTCATCAACACGTAATGAGCCAACACGTCTTGAGAGATCGCAGGAGAACCACCTGTTCCTTCTTTGATCGTTTCCAAGTACAAGCCTTGAGGCAATTCCTTGATCCCTTTTTTCGTTTTCACTTGATCAAAATATACTTTTTCCTGGCGATCTACCTCAGAAGCAACGCGGTTATTCACCTTCACCATGAATTCGGAAAGCATTTTCTGCTTCACTTTTTCATCGATCAAGGAATCTTTCTTCATCAACCCCAGTTTGAAACCATAGATCACATACTGTTGGTCGAATTCGTTCATCGCATTGATCTGCGACCACGATTGCTGGAACATAGAACCCAAGAATTTACCGATACATTCTGAAGCACCGTCCACGAATTGAGCGTTGAATTCTTGTTGATTTTCGCCCAATAAACCACGGATCTGATTTTCACATTCAGGACCGTAGTCATTCGGGTTTTTCAAACCGGCTTCGAAACCTTTCACGATCAACTCTTTGTTGTAGCGATCCAAATTTGGGTCTTGATCCATTTGATGTGCATGATCCGCACCGATCAAATAAGAGATCTCGTGTTTGTAGGATTTCAACGGCAAGGTTTCGATCTCGTCGCCCGACTTATCGGAACCACAAGCTACCAGGCTCAATGCCAAGCCCAGGAATAATGCAAAGCGTACCATCTTAGTTTTCGATGCCTAAAAGTTCGACATCAAAGATCAGTGCCATAAATGGCTTGATCGCTCCACCCGGATGTGGATGTGCCCCGTAAGCCAAATCCTGCGGAATGTACAAGCGGTATTTTGAACCAACAGGCATCAATTGCAATGCTTCAGTCCATCCCTTGATCACTTGGTGAACACCGAACGTCGCAGGCAATCCGCGAGAAATGGAACTATCGAACACCGTTCCATCGATCAACGTACCATGGTAGTGTACGCGAACAGTATCCGTTGCACTTGGTTTTGGACCGTCTCCTTCGCTGATCACTTCGTATTGTAACCCGGAAGCCGTTGTATGAATTCCCGGTTTAGCCGCATTGGCAGCCAGAAAATCTTCTCCTTCTTGTTTGTAAACTTCAAATTTAGAAGCGGCAATTCCTTGCACGTACTCTTGAATGATCTGGTTTGCTTGGTCCGGTGAAAACTTCATGGTATTTCCTGCGAATGCATCTTTGATCGCTTCAGCCATTACAATTGGATCGATCCCATCGAGATCTTGTTGGATCAAACTATCTGCAACGCTCATCCCGATGCAATAGCTTACTGCGTGAATATCTTGTGACATGTATAAAAATTTGGTGCAAAGATAGGGCTTTTTCGCTTTGAAGTGGTCGATAGCTTTTTTCAC
>CAYRVL010000037.1:0-5355 GCA_964427665.1 uncultured Fluviicola sp.
TAAAATGAGGCTTATTAAAATTAGTGTATTTTTCGGGATTTGGAGATTTTTTTGAATTAGACTCAAATATCATGTTGCTCTTCCTCCAACCAAAAAGGGCCGTCTTTGCAGACAGCCCTCTTCGTTCTTATTTAGCACTTTATTTAATCGCGTCGGCTTTTTGCTGGGCCGTTGCCATGATCTTGTCGGCTTTTTCCTGTGCTTCCGCTTCTAACTTGTCGGCTTTGCTGTCGGCAGTTTTTCGCGCCTGATTACACGTTACATCAGCGGCCTTCTTCTTCAGCGGATTACTTCCCGCTTCTTTGTAAGCTTGTTCACAAGCCGTCTCGGCCTCTGCACGTGCACGATCACCGGCTTTCTTCGCGTCAGCTACCAGTTTGTCGGCTTGCTTCTGAGCATCATCCAAGATCTCCTGCTTCTTCTTGTTCAGATCCTCTTTCACTTCCTGAACCTTGTTGTCGATCACTTTCTTCACGGTATCCTTCACGGTTTCTTTGATGTTGGACACCATATTCTCCTTGAAATTACCCGTCGCCTTCAAGATCGCCTCTTTGAAATCTGTTTTGATCACCGGCTTGGTCACGGTACCGCCAATCAGGGTTGTTACCGGAATGAAATCCGGAAAGGACGCCACATTCAGCTTGGCAAGGTTATTCACTTTCGACATCATCGATTCGGCGGCTTTTACCATCGATGCCGGGATGAGTTCTTTCGGGATCTTCATGTCCAGCTTGTAATCTACCAACTGATCGAAGGTGGTGAATCCGGAGATCTTGGTGTCGATACCCGAAAGTTTTACGTTGAATGGATTGACTGTAACACGACCGTCAGTAAATTTGAATTTTGCTTTGACATCTTTGATCGTTTGACTTTCCAGTTTGTTGATGTTCAAGGCGTCAGCCGTTTTCTTCATCGGTTCAAAACCACTTACGGTAACCAAATTGGTAAACAAGTCGCCATCTCCGGTCAGTGAACTTAAGATCGGTTCCAGACTTTCAGTCAAGCTCGATTTCATGTTCAGATTCGATGAAATATTACCCTTCGCGTACTTCGCAATTGGCGCCAATTTCTCGATCGTCAAGAAGTGTTTGGTAAGTTCCTGGATGCTCACTTCTTTCAGGTTGTAACCGAAATCGATCGCCGGTTTGTTGTGATCCTTGGAATTGTAGCTGCCGCGCAATCCAACAGATCCACCCATCGTTTGCATCGTCAGGTTGTTCAGGGATGCCACTTCTTCTTTCATATTGACGTTTCCTTTAACATGTTTAATGTCGAGTCCGTTGTATTTCAAGGTGTTGATGTTCGTGTTGAGGTTGAAATCAATGTTTTCAGGGATCAACAGTGGTTCTGACGCTCCTTCAGCTGCTGCCGGTTCTGTGCTTGCCGCAGGAGTACTCGTTGTAGGTGCCACGCCCATCAAATTATCCAGATCCAAATTGTTCGAGTTGAATGTGAAATCACCTTTCAACAACTCGTCTCGGAATAGGTAACCCATGTAGTTGTCGATGGTTCCTTTCATCGCGAAATCAGATTTGCCCATCTTCGCTTCCATCTGCTCCAATGCCAAGTTGCGCGGACTAAAGCGGAAGGTCATGCGTTTTACATCAACTGTTTCGTTTAAGTCTTTGGTTTTGTATAGGAAATCGAACAATTCCAATACGCCTTTCGCATTGAACTGCTCGTATTGTTCTTTCTCGATCGCGCTCATGCGGCCATTCAGATCGATATCGGCATTCAATTTTCCTTTGTACGATTCTCCCTCTGCCAACGGCATAACCTGACCCAAGGTGGCCATGTTTACTTTCGCTTTGATGCGAGACGCCAATAAAGGATCGGTCATCGGATTGCGCATTTTCAAGGTCGCATCAATGAGGTTCCCCACAAAGCTGGCGTGGAATTTCTTCACATCCAGCGTCATTTTATCCAAGTCTTCTCCACCGGCAAATTGCGACCCGGCATCTACGTTGATGTTATTGATCGTTCCCGGTACACCCGCATATTTGATGCTTGCTTGCTTTACCAACAAACCGAAATCCCATCCAGGAAGGTTTTTGTCGTCCAATTTCCCTTTCACTTCCGCATCCACTTGCACATCGCCCTTGGCAACCATGCTTTCATAGCCGGATTGGTAGAACGTAGGAACCAAAGACAACACATCTTTGAAAGAGATCTGTTCCGTATTCAATTTCAGATCCATGTTGTCGTGCTTGTCCAGCATTTCGTAGAATCCGTCCAGTGAACACACGAAATTGTTCAATTGGAACTTGTTTTCTGCCAAAGTGAATTTCGAATGCTGGTCGTTCATCTCCATGTTCAGGTTTACGGTAGCTTGCGTTTTTACATCCGACAAATAGCTTAAACCTTCCATTTCAAACGTCAAGGCGTCCATGGAAGTTTCCGTCACGAAATCGAATACTTCCTCCGTCATGTCGCCAGCGCCCGTATGTACCAAGTTTTTAATGTTTGCATACATATCTGAAGCTTGATCGTCGTACACGATGTCCACGTTGTTCAAACTGTATTCTTGTAACGACAAGGCGAAAGCGCTTGGCTCTTCTTGCTGTTCAGCCGGCAATTCTTCAGTTGGGATCACAATATCGTAGTTCGCCTTTCCGTCTGGACTCACGCGCACATCAAATTTGGCATCGCTGATATGTACGGCATCGATCTCGATCTGATCGCCACCAATGACGTCCCAAAGATTTACTTGCGCTTCGATGTTTTTGATATCTGCCAACTTCACGCCTTTGAATTCCGTTCTACCTGTCACACTCACATTGCTCACTTGAATGGTTACGTTCGGAAAAGTAGAAAGGAAGGTCAGGTCCGGATCGTCAAAATCCACGTCTGCTTTCAGGGTTTTGTTCACTTCATCCTTTACCATTTGGATGATCTGGCCCTTGAAGAGGATCGGGATCAGGATGATTGCGATCAGTAAAACCAGGAAGGAAATGCCCGTCCATTTCAGGATGCGGCGAAACAAACTTTTCTTCTTTTTCGGTAATTTTTCTGCTTTTGCCATGGAGGTCTTATTTTGATTACGAAATTTGTGGTTGTACCTTGCGGATGAACAAGCATACGACTGAGTAACGAAATTAGTTAAAATTCTGTATGTTCACTTGGAAAAATGCTGTGAACCACCGGGTTTAAGATTTGTTATCATTTTGGAGAAGAACACTATGAAAAGAATTGGAATAGTACTAGTCATGTCGGTTGTTGCATCCGTTTCTGTTGCACAAATATCGACCGGAAAGGTGGAGGAACCTAAAAAAGAGCCGGTTCAGCCTGTAAAACCACCCCGCGTTCCAACCATTGGTTTGGACGAAACGGTGTATTTTGGAGGTGTCTCCATTACCCAATCTTTCCGAAAATTGGAAGAGAATGTAGCTCCTTATGGCGATCCGATCGGTTTTCGTGCGGATGAAACGCCCTTAACCAAAACCGGTTTTCAGATCGGTATGCGAAATCGCTTCCACGAACTCGCCACGTACGAAGTGGGCTTGAGTTGGGATAAATATGGCGAAAAGTATGCCTTTCAAGCAACAGAAGACGATAGCTCGTTCAACTACACAAATACGTATTCCTACATTTCCTTGCCCATTCAGGCTTTTCTGACTTACGGAAAGGACCTGCGTGTTTTCATCGGGGGAGGCATTCAACCACAACTGGCGATGAACCATTTGTACGAAGAAAATTATTCCGATTCCTTGGGAGGTAACTTTTCAAGAACGGTCAGAACCGCAGATCGGATGAATGGTTTTTCGTTACACCTATTAGCCTCAGCCGGTGTGCAATGGCGCTTTTCAAAGTTGTTTTCGTTGTACGCAATTCCAACTTATGGTTACGCGCTTACCTCCACACTGGGCAAGCAGGAATCATATAAACACTACGTGCGTGCCTGGAATTTCCGCTTCGGACTCACCCTGCACATCCCGAATTAATCTTCCGAAACCGGTGCGGAATTGTTGCTGCCAAAACTTTGGATGTCTCCATCGTAGAAAATGAGCAGCTGGGCGGTATCGCGCATAAAATCGATCTTCCCGATCTCGATGCGGTTGATCTTCAGTCCGGTGCGTTCCTGAACGTCTGCCAACATTTCGTCGTATTTCTCCGGTTTGATCAGATCGATGCGTTCGTATTGGATCACTTTGCGCGTTTCATGTTTCAACAACCACAAATTTTCCAATCCATAAGTGAGCAAAACCATCACCAGGTTGATCAAGCCCATTTCTGCTAAAGAAATCTTGTTGGATGAAAGTGCGTTCAAAACCGATACACCGATCACCAGGAACAAGTACGTCATTTCCTTGATCTCGATGCCCTCTGTGCGGTAACGTAAAATACCAAAGATGGCGAACAAGCCCAAGCCCATGCCCGTGTCAATGTCCAGTTTCTTCAAACCAAAACACAAAAAGAAGGTGATCATACCGATCAGGTAATAGGTAAACAGGTAGTCCTTGCGCTTCGATTTCGGATAATACAAAAAGCGGATCAAGATCGTCAGGATCACTGCGTTCACAACTAAGCGGAAAAGGAGATCATTGAAATCCGGATCCCAAAGTTTCATGCTAAACAGGTTCTTTTGTGCAATGTCCAGTAAAAGTGTATTCATTTTGTAGTGAGTTTTTGTATAAAGAGTTTTTTCGCTTTAAATCGGTTCGATTTCAGCACCATTTGGTCGTAAATATCCATCATTCCGAAACAAAATTTTGAAATGCGGAATGGATGAATGCGGCGATTTTTCATCAGTTGATAGAACGGCGAATTGCGGTTTAAACGGGGTTGTTTCAATTCTGCAATCACTATCGTAGATAGGGTTTGATGACTTTGTACCGGATTGTCGAGCGTTCCATTCGTGACGTCAAAATCTATCGTCAGACGTTCTTCGCTGGTCTTATTCACAAGCGTGATACGCCGGTACGAATTGACCATCACCGGCTTCAAGGCAATCTTCTGTTTCAAACGTTTTTCCAGGAATTCTTGTTCCTCTGCGTTGAAGGTTCCCGTAAATCCGTGTGTGGCGATCCGTTTTTTATCCGTGCGACCTTTGATCTTTTCTTTGACTTCTAAAAAACTGGCGTTGGTGTCCAGATACGTCCGAATACGCACCTTGTACCGATGCGGTAGCGAACGATGATGATCGTGAAAGAAGCGAAAATCGTCGTCGTCGAAGTACTGACTGGTGTAATCAAAGATCACTTTTCCGTCGATGTTCAACACGTCGTAATATGGTTTCATGATTTCCAGGATCTCCGGCAATTCTGCTAAATGAAAAGCGAATTTCTCATCCGTGCGATTCATTAACGGAGCACGCGAAAGTTCTTCCAACGATATTCCGTTGAATGAATGCAGTAT
>CAYRVL010000037.1:5455-20843 GCA_964427665.1 uncultured Fluviicola sp.
ACGGATTTGAGATCATCAACATGTTGGATGGTGATGCCTTAGACCAGGTAATTGAAAAACATCAACCGGATCTGATCGTACCGGAGATTGAGGCAATTCGTACGGAACGATTTTACGATTACGAAAAACAGGGGATTCAAGTGGTTCCTTCAGCCAAAGCGGCAAATTTCACGATGAACCGCAAAGCGATCCGCGACTTGGCAGCAAAGGATCTGGGGGTCAAAACGGCCAAGTACCTGTACGCATCTACCTTGGAAGATTTTACCGCTGCCGTGCACACGATTGGTATTCCATGTGTGGTGAAACCCTTGATGTCCAGTTCCGGAAAAGGTCAGTCGATCATCCGTTCCGAAGCTGAAATTGAAAAAGCGTTTCATTACGGCATGGAAGGTTCGCGCGGCGATGTGAAGGAAATGATCATCGAGGAGTTCATCGCCTTCGACTACGAGATCACTTTGTTGACGGTCACACAAAAATCCGGTGAAACCTTGTTCTGTGCACCAATTGGACACCGACAGGAGCGAGGCGATTACCAGGAAAGTTGGCAACCGATGCCGATGGATCCGGAACATTTGAAACAAGCGCAGGATATGGCGGCAAAAGTAACTGCTGCATTAGGTGGTGCCGGACTTTGGGGAGTAGAGTTTTTCATTACCAAGGATGGCGCCTATTTTTCTGAATTATCTCCACGACCACACGACACCGGTATGGTGACCTTAGCCGGTACGCAGAATTTTTCGGAATTCGAATTGCATGCGCGTGCGATCCTAGGGCTGCCGATTCCCGCTATCCATCAACTGAAGCAGGGCGCAAGTGCAGTGGTGTTAGCTGATCGTGAAAGTGATCACGCTCCCGCATTCGGTGGATTGCAGGATGTGTTAGCTGTTGACGGAGCAGATGTGCGCATTTTTGGTAAGCCGGGTACTCGTCCTTTTCGCAGAATGGCTGTGGCTCTTTACAGCAGTGATGAGGAGATCGGTCAGGTAGTGGAAACAGCTAAGCAATTGGCAGGAAAGATCACGATTGAATACAAGTAAGCGAAACCAGCAGGTTCTGATCATTGGTGGTGGACCGGCCGGACTCATGACAGCGAGTCAGTTGCTGGATTCCGATTGTGAGATCCACATCATCGATCAAAAACCATCCATTGGCCGAAAATTCTTGGTTGCCGGTGACGGGGGATTCAATTTGACGCATTCCGAACCGCTCGCAGCCTTTCTTGAGCGCTACGATACTCATTGGATCCGGTCGTGCGTCGCGCGCTACCCGAACACCGCATTCATTGCTTTTCTAAACCAGATCGGGATTCCAACCACTGTGGGTACCTCCGGAAAGATCTTCCCGGAGCCACACATCAAGCCTATTCAGGTATTGAATGCTTGGAAAGCTCATTTGGGTGATCGGGTAATTTATCACATGGGCTGGAAATTGGAAGATTTTGAAGTGGGTCGTGCACATTTCTCAGCTGATGGAATAAAACAGACGCTGTTGTACGATTATCTCGTGTTGTGTCTAGGAGGAAGATCTTGGTCGGTCACCGGTTCTGATGGCGCTTGGGAAAGCCTGCTGGCAGCGAAGCAAATTCCGCTAGTTCCGTTTACTGCCAGTAATTCCGGTTTGGAATTGTACGCCAATTGGTTGCCTGAGATCGATGGACAGATCATCAAGAATGTGGTGGTTTCGGCAAATGGATACACGTGTCATGGAGATATTGTGTGCACCCGCTATGGCTTAGAAGGAAAGCCGATCTACGCGGTGAACAGAGGTGTTCGTCTTCAGGAGAAACCGACGATCATAATCGATTTTAAACCGCAAATGTCGCATGAAAAGATCATCCAGATGCTCCGGAAATCAAAAACGCACACACTCGGTTTAAAAGAACTGAAATTACCTGCTGTAGCGTTGTTTTGGTTAAAGACCTTTGTTTCCAAAGAAGCATTCAACGATCCGAATAGATTAGCGGAACAGATCAAATCGTTTAAAGTGGCGATCAAGGGTTTTAGACCCATAGAAGAGGTGATCTCTACTGCGGGTGGTGTCGCAATCTCAGCACTGGACGAATTTGGTGAGATCGTCAAGCTTCCTCAAGTTTTTTGTGCGGGTGAAATGATCGATTGGGATGCACCGACAGGCGGTTATCTGATCCAGGGCTGTGTGAGTTCTGGTTTTATTGTCGGAAAACGAATTGCCGATAAACTACTGATCGATACGAGGTAAATTGATCTTTTCTTTCGCGATAAATGCAGTAGGAAACTGTCCCTGTACGGCTACTTTAACGCGTTCTGCCTCCAGTTGCGTGCGGAAATCTCCCACTTTCAAAAAGTAATGGGGAGCTGTAAATTCCACGTAAGTGTCCACCTTTGGGAATTGTGCTAAGAATTTAGATCGGGCCTCATCCACCAGTGCTTTGTCGGAATCAAATACCAGTTGAATGCGATATCCCACGATCTGCGGACCAAATGCAGGCGGCACCACCGTGCTTTGTGCTTTGACCAAGCCATCGATGCGGTCATCTTTAATTACGGTAATTTGAGCGTTCGTTGTAGCAGACATCCAAACGAACAAGATCACGAGCATGTGTTTCATAGTGCAAATATACAGATTTCAATTTTTTCGTTTCAGCGCGAATAAAATGGTAGCCGAAGTAATGCGTCTCAGACAAGAATGATGCCTGGTTTTTCCGCCTAATTGGTGGCAGATTAGTGAATTGTTAATAAATGTGAAGCACTTATCTTATTTAGAATCATTTTAAATTAAAAACCCACCGGTAGAAATTGTCAGAAAAGTGTCATGAAATGTATGTATTCTTCTAAATTTGCCATCGTCAATCCGTGTATTTTAGACGTTTTGAACATGCTTTTTAGGAACAAAAATATCTAATAGTCAGATGTTTAGAAGTATAAAACAATGGTGTGTCGGTGCGCTTTCAACGGTATTCGTTTTAGGTGCATTTGATGGTTTCTCTCAAGATGGAGGGGCACTTTTTAAGGCAAAATGTGCTACTTGTCACCAGCCTCACAAGGATGGTACAGGTCCTAAACTGTTTAAGGTTCGCGACAAGTGGGCGAGTGAAGGGGCCAAAGATGGGTCGCTTTATTTGTGGGTTGCAAACTGGAGTGCTGCTGCTGCTTCAGATCCATACGCGGCGAAAGTTGCCGGAGTAAAAGCAACTGCCATGAGTCAGTTCCCGGAATTGGCTGGTAAGCAAAAAGACATTGATGCAATCTTCGACTGGATCGATTCTCAACCAGATCCTGCTGCGGCTCCTGCGGATGGTGCAGCTGGTGGTGCTGCTCCTGTAGATGGTGCTGCCATGGAAGAGGAAGAAGGTTCATTGTCTTGGGTGTGGATCATTCTAGGGATCGTTTTCGTTGCGATCGTGATGGCTGTTGGTGGCGTGCGTCGTCAATTGAACATTGCGACTCGCGAGCAGGAAGGATTGCCGGTGAATGAGAACCAGACGTTTGGCGAAGAATTGAAATCTTGGGCTTGGAAAAACAAGCGTTGGGTTGGATTCGGAACCTTGATCGTTGTGATCGCCTTGATCGTTTCGTTGTTCTTGTCTTTGTACTCGATTGGTGTGGTGGAAGATTATCAACCATCTCAGCCGATTGCGTTCCCGCATGATATTCACGCTGGAAAGAACGGGATCGACTGTAAATACTGTCACAACTCTGTGAACAAGTCGAAGTCTGCAAGTTTACCATCAGTGAACGTGTGTATGAACTGTCACAAGCAAATCGCTGGTAATACACCTGAACAGCAAGAGAAGATCAAAGCGATCTACGATGCTGCTGGTTGGGACGGGTCAAAATACACCGGAAAAACAAAAGAGATCGTTTGGAACAAAGTACACGTTCTTCCTGATCACGTTTACTTCAATCACTCGCAACACGTTGAAGTGGGCGGTGTAGACTGTAAGCAGTGTCACGGTGATATGACCAAAATGAATGAAACGGCGAAAGTTCAACCGGTTTCTGAATTGAATAAGATCGAAGGGAACATTCCATTGACAAAGGCAACAATGACTATGGGATGGTGTATCGAATGTCACGGCGAGAAAGAAGTGTCTGCCGGAGCATTGGATTCCAAAGGTGATGGTTATTACAATGAATTGCATAAGCGTTTGTTGAAAGACAGAAAGTTGTATGGCAAATACTTGGAAGACAAGAAAATTACCGTGAAAGAATTAGGTGGTTGGGAATGTGCTAAATGTCACTATTAATCAATCCTTAACAGTAGATAAAGAAAATGGCTATGTCAAAAAAATATTGGAAAGGTCTTGATGAATTGCAGCAGACACCTGCGTTTATTGAGTCAAGAGATCGTGAATTTCCACAGTCAGTTACTGTAGATGAATTTTTGGGTGACGAAAAGTTGGCAGAAACGTCAACTGCACGTCGCGACTTCTTGAAATTCTTAGGATTCAGTGTTGCAGCGGCTACCGTTGCGGCATGTGAAGCTCCTGTTACGAAAGCGATTCCTTACGTGAACAAGCCGGAGAACGTTACTCCTGGTATGGCTACTTGGTATGCTTCTACGTATTACGATGGTAATTCGTATGCGAGCATCTTGGTAAAAACGCGTGAAGGTCGTCCTATCTATATCAAAGGAAACCGCGATTACGGATTTACAGGTGGTGCTACGAATCCACAGATCATTGCTTCTGTATTGGGCTTGTACGACAGTGCTCGTCTGCAAGGTGCGATGGCAGGTGGTAAGTCGACCTCTTGGAATAAATTAGATGATTCGGTTAGCAAGGAATTGAAAGCGATTGCTTCTAAAGGAGGTAAGATCGCAGTTGTTTCTTCTACGATCATTTCGCCATCCATGCAAATGGCATTGGCTGAGTTGAGTACAGCACTTTATGGCGCTGCTGCGGAGGGAACTGGATTCAATCCGAACTTCAACGTGATCCAATACGATGCTGTTTCATACAACGGAATGCGCGAGGCTAACTTGGCGACTTTCGGAAAACGTAGCATTCCAGATTACGATTTCACAAAAGCAAAAACTATTGTAAGTGTTGGGGCTGATTTCATGGGAACATGGTTGATGTCTAACCAATATGCTGCACAATACGGAACGCGTCGCGATCCGGAAGGAGAATGGATGTCGAAGCACTTCCAGTTCGAATCGGTGATGTCGCTTTCTGGTTCTAACGCAGATTACCGTGGTACGATCAAACCAAGTCAGCAAGCAAACGTATTGGCGTACTTGTTGAAAGGATTTGGAGTAAACACAGGTGTTGCAACCGATTTAGACAAAGAAGCTCAAGCAGTTGCTGACAAAGCGTTGGCTGCCTTGAAAGCTTCGAAAGGTGCTTCGATCGTAGTGGCAGGTTCAAACAATCCTGCTGTTCAGATCTTAGCAAATAAATTGAACCAAGTCGTAGCTTCTTATGGATCTACGATCAAGTTTGAGAACGAAGTGATGATGTTCCAATCAGAGGATGCGAAGATGCAGAAACTGGTTGCGGATGTGATCGCTGGAAAAGGACCGGATGCGGTTGTCTTCCTAGGAGCTGCTAACCCGGTTTACTCCTTGCCAAACGGAAAAGCATTCGGTGAGGCACTTGCTAAATTGAAGTTGTCTGTGTCCTTGTCAGGATATGCAGATGAGACGGCTTCAAAATGTGCATTCATCGCACCGGATCACCATGCTTTGGAGGCTTGGAATGACTACAATCCAAAAGCTGGTCATTATGCGATCGCGCAGCCAACTATTCGTCCGTTGTTCGACACAGCTTCAGCGTTGGAGTCTGTGTTAGTATGGGCTGGTAAAGCAATGCGTGGCGGAAAAGATTCTAAAGTTGCTTACAACTATATCTCTTCAACTTGGGAGAAATATGGTTTCCCACAACAAACGAAATACACAGATTTCCATACATACTGGGGTGTCGCTGTACACAATTCAACCATGGAAATGGCCGTTGCACCGGTTGCGTTGACATTCAACGACGGAGCTTTGTCAGGGATTGCAGGAAAACTACCAAAAGCTTCTGGCTTAGAAGTAGTGCTTTACCAAAAAATGGCTATCGGTACAGGTGCACAAGCGGGTAACCCGTGGTTGCAAGAATTACCGGATCCGATCACGAAAGTGACATGGGATAACTACATCACCATGAATCCGGCTGAAATGGAGAAAGGTGGTTTTGCAACAACGTTTGATCAGGAGAACGGCTTAAATATGGCGTCTGTTACTGTGAATGGTGTTAAAATGACCTTGCCTGTTTATCCATCACCAGGACAAGTTGCCGGAACGATTGGTATCGCTTTGGGTTACGGTCGCGGTGAAGGAAATGAGGAAGTTGGAAATGCAGCTTACCAAACGTTACAGTACGGAGGCTTTGCAAAAGACGAAAAAGGAAATCGCATTCCTGTAGGACAAAATGCTTACCGCTTGATGGGTATGGCAAATGGTTCTTACAGCTATGACGTTTCTGGTAGCATGGCGAAAGTAGATGGAATCCATCCGATCGCAGCGACTCAAATTCACCACACGGTAATGGGTCGTCATTCTATCGTTAAAGAAACGACTTTAGATATCTACAAAAATCACGATTCAGATACGTACAACAAACCGCACATGTTGCATACACACGACGGGGAGAAGCCAATCAAAGACTTCGACTTGTGGGATGCACATCCGGTAGAAAATATCGGTCACCGTTGGGGTATGACAATTGACTTGTCTAACTGTATCGGTTGTGGTTCTTGTTTGATCGCTTGTCAATCTGAAAACAACGTTCCGGTTGTTGGAAAAGACGAGATTCGTCGTGGTCGTGAAATGCACTGGTTGCGTATCGACCGTTACTTCGCTTCAGATGAAGAGGCAGCGGTAGGTACACGTAAAGGTGAACTAGACTACGACAAAGCAGAGATCGCTTCGGCAAATCCGAAAGTGGTTCACATGCCAATGTTGTGTCACCACTGTAACCACGCTCCATGTGAGACAGTTTGTCCGGTGGCAGCAACAAACCACTCCAACGAAGGATTGAACCAAATGGCTTACAACCGTTGTATCGGTACACGTTACTGTGCGAACAACTGTCCGTACAAAGTACGTCGCTTCAACTGGTTCAACTACCCTTCTTACAAGAAGTTTACAGAGATCAACCCGGCACAAGACGATCTAGGTCGTATGGTATTGAACCCGGATGTAACGGTTCGTACACGTGGTGTCATGGAGAAATGTTCTTTCTGTGTACAACGTATCCAAGCTGGTAAATTGGTGGCTAAAAAAGAAGGTCGTCCGGTTCAAGACGGAGATGTCGTAACAGCTTGTCAGGATGCGTGTCCTACAAATGCGATCATCGTTGGTGACTGGAATGACGTGAATTCAGTTATTCGCAAATCCGCAGACGATAAGAAACGTGCTTACCAAGCTTTGGAAGAAGTTGGTGTGAAACCAAACATCTGGTACAAAGTGAAAGTGCGCAACGAAGAGAATGCAGAATTGTTGAAATTGGCTGCATCAGCACATCACGGTGGTGGACACGGTGAGAAGAAAGAGCACGGAAATAATAAGAATCATTAATTGCTAAAAACAGAGTCTAATGCATAAGGAAGCTGCAATTCGTGAACCCCTCATCTTAGGTCATAAGACGTACCATGAGATTACTGAGGATGTTTGTAAGCCTATTGAAGACAAGGCACCGCGCATGTGGTACGTATTGTTCTCAATCGCTTTGATCATCGGTCTGTATGGCGTAGGGTGTATCATTTACTTGTTAGGAACAGGTATCGGTGTGTGGGGATTGAACAAGACCATTGGATGGGCTTGGGATATTACCAACTTCGTATGGTGGGTAGGTATCGGTCACGCCGGTACGTTGATCTCAGCGGTGTTGTTGTTGTTCCGTCAGAAATGGCGTATGGCGATCAACCGTTCAGCTGAGGCGATGACAATCTTCGCGGTATTCATGGCGGGATTGTTCCCATTGATCCACATGGGTCGTTTGTGGGTAGGTTACTGGACCTTGCCTTTGCCAAACCACTTCGGATCGTTGTGGGTGAACTTTAACTCACCGTTGTTGTGGGACGTATTCGCGATCTCAACGTACCTTTCAGTATCCTTGGTGTTCTGGTACATTGGTTTGATTCCGGATTTCGCTACAATTCGCGACCGTGTGAAAAAGCCGATTCCGAAAAAAATGTATTCTATTTTGTCTTTCGGATGGTCCGGACGCGCAAAACACTGGAATCGTTTCGAATTGGTTTCCTTGGTGTTGGCTGGTGTTGCTACACCGTTGGTATTCTCGGTTCACTCGATTGTATCCTTTGACTTTGCTACCTCTGTAATTCCGGGATGGCACACCACGATTTTCCCTCCTTACTTCGTAGCAGGAGCGGTATTCTCTGGTTTCGCGATGGTACAAACGCTTTTGTTGGTAATGCGTAAAGCAATGCGCTTGGAAGCATACATCCACACAAAACACGTGGAGTATATGAACATCGTAATCATGGTAACCGGTTCGATCGTAGGTACAGCCTACATTACTGAGTTGTTCATCTCATGGTATTCCGGAGTAGAGTATGAAGCGTACGCGTTCATCAACCGTTTCTCTGGTCCTTACTGGTGGGCTTACTGGTCGATGATGACATGTAACGTGATTTCTCCACAGTTGATGTGGTTCAAAAAATTGCGTCGCTCGTTGTTGTTTACATTCTTCATTTCAATTGTTGTAAACATCGGTATGTGGTTCGAACGTTACGTGATCATCGTAACATCTATCCACCGCGATTACTTGCCATCTTCTTGGTCAATGCACTACCCAAGCCACATCGACTTAGGTGTGTATGTAGGAACGATCGGTTTGTTCTTCGTATTCTTCTTATTGTTTGCTCGTTTCTTCCCGGTATTGGCGTTGAACGAATTGAAAACGATCTTGAAATCTTCTGGTGAGTCGTACAAGAATGATACAGCTCCGGTTCACCCGTATTTCGCTAAGCACGGTCATGGCGGTCATGATCACCACGATAATACTCACAATCATTAATTTGAGACATGGCAGAGAAAGTAATTTATGCAATGTATGACGACGACGATGTGCTAAAAGATGGCGCAAAGAAGTTGGTGGCAAAAGGAGTTAAAGTAGCTGACGTGTTCTCACCATTCCCGATTCACGGTATCGATCCAATCATCGGGGTACGCCACACACGTTTGGGGATCATGGCATTCCTTTACGGTTTGACTGGTTTGACGCTGGCAACCATCGGTATGCGTTACTTCATGATTGAAGACTGGCCGATGAACGTAGGTGGTAAACCAAACGAATCGTATTTGGATAACGTGTTGGCATTTATTCCGATCTCGTTTGAGTTTACGGTATTGTGCGCTGCACACGGAATGGCGATCACTTACTTGCTATTGAACAAGACACTTCCAGGGATGCCGGCTACGAATCCGGATCCGCGTACAACAGACGATAAGTTCGTAATGGAACTACGCTTGTCTGATAACGGAAAGTTCTCCGAAGAAGAGTTGATGACCCTGTTGAATGAAACTGGTGTCATTGAAGTGGACCAAAAAGAAATTCATTAATCGCTGTAGATAGTTTGTCTGACAGACCAAAAAGAAAAGACAGATGAAAATTAAATTCAAGGCATTTGCACAGATTTCCGTAGTAGCGCTTTTAGCAGCTGCTTGTACGGCAGATCCGGATAGTGCAGGTTTGGAATACATGCCGGATATGTATCGTTCTCCTGCAATTGAACCATACGTCGATTATGGAGAAGTGCGCGGACAGATCAACCCGGAGTTGGCAAACCGTCGTTCGGCAATGGAACCACCAAAGTACACGATCCCTTATTGGGGTACTGACTCTGCTACGGTGCATACCATGTTGCCTTACTGGAGAAAGGCGGGTAGTGCGTTTGGACAAACTCATGGTTTGTACGCCACAGATCTTTCTACTAATCCGGATGTTGACTTTGAATACAAAGCTGCAGCTGCTGACATGAACCCAATTAAATTGGTTTCTCAAGAGCAATCCGATAAGTTATTCGAACAAGGTAAAAAATTGTATCAGATCAACTGTAATCACTGTCACGGTGAAAAAGGTGATGGAAATGGTCCAATGGTAGCTTCAGGTGCTTATACAGGTGTTCCGGATTACAAGAACCTAACAATCGCAGAAGGACAAATGTTCTACTCGATCTATTACGGTAAAGGTATGATGGGTTCACACGCTTCTATGTTGAACAAACGTGAGATCTGGACTTTGGTACACTACATCAAGCGTTTCCAGGATCCAAACTACGGTAAGTTCGAAAACGGTAAGCCAATGGCTGCAGGCGCTGCCGCACCAATGGATAGTACTAAAACTACCATGTAATTAATGATAATTAAGTAAACAATTAGAAATGGACTTTACAATTTCTTCAAAGGCTAAATCGCTGACACTGATCCTGATGGTTCTTGGGGTAGTGGGAATTGCGCTCGGAGCGTGGTTGGAATTTGCTTATCATGATGGTGGTAAAAACTTTACACAACGTTTCTTAGCGAACTTGTTGATCGATAGCTTCTTCTTCTTCGCAATTGGTCTTGGCGCACTATACTTCTTGGCGCTTCAATATGCGACAGAAACAGGTTGGTACGCATCTATCAAACGTGTGATCGAGGCGGTAGCGGGTTATCTACCATACGGTATCGGTTTTATGTTGATCACTTTATTGACGATCAGCTTCTTGAAAGGGGCACACATTTATACGTGGATGGATCCTGCTACATTGGAGCATGATACGATCATTCAAGGAAAAACGGCTTATTTGAATCAGCCTTTCTTCTGGATTCGTACTATCGTTTACATGGCGGTATATTACATTTTCTGGAATGGTTTCCGCAAGCGCTCCCTAGAGGAAGATAAAATTGGTGGAACAGCGATTCATATCAAAAACTACCACAAAGGGGCTACATTCTTGGTGTTCTTCGCGGTATTCTCCTCTACTTCAGCTTGGGACTGGATCATGTCAATCGATGCACACTGGTACTCCACGTTGTTTGGATGGTATGTGTTTGCCGGAATGTGGTGTACTACAATGATCGTTTTGGTTACGTTGACATTGTACTTGAAAAAACAAGGTTACTTGCCAAAAGTGAATGAAAATCACATCCATGATTTGGGTAAATGGACTTTCGCTACTTCTTTCTTGTGGTCATACATGTGGTTCTCCCAGTTCATGTTGATCTGGTACGCGAACATTCCTGAAGAGGTAACTTATTACATCACGCGTATTCAGCATTTCAAAGTATTGTACTTCGGAATGTTCTTTATCAACTTCGCATTCCCGATGTTGTTGTTGATGTCACGTGATGCAAAACGTCATGCAGGAATGTTGACAGCTGTGGGTGTGATCATATTCGCAGGACACTGGATGGACCTTTACATTATGGTCATGGGCGGATCAATGGGTCACCATGCATATGTTGGTGCTTTGGAGATTGGAATGGCCTTGTTGTTCCTCGGGTTCTTCATCCGTACTATTTTGACGAATCTAACTAAAGCTCCATTGATGCCGGTGAATCACCCATTCTTGGACGAAAGTTTACATCACGAGATCTAATAACGCCGTAATTGCTACGATAAATTAAGTAAAATGACAAAGCTAATCGTATTAATCGTTATTGTTTTAGGAGTACTCGCAATCGCTCAGTTGGTGCGTTTGTATGAGTTGTCTTCTAAATTAAGAAACCGCCGCGAGGAAGATATTCCGAATCGCGAGAACAGGTTGAACGCAACGTTCTTGTTGGTGTTCATGTTCGCCTTCTTTGCAAGTTTCATATACTTGTGTGTAGAGTATGGTTGGACAGGTCGTGGTGACGCTGCTTCAGCACACGGTGTTTCAACAGACAGTCTCATGAATTTGAACATGGTGATCATCACTGCAGTGTTCTTCTTGACGAATGCTTTGTTGTTCACGTTTGCATACAAGTACGTGAGAAAACCGGGAGTGAAAGCTTACTACTTTCCACACGACAACCGTTTGGAGTTAGTTTGGACTGTTGTTCCGGCTGTAGTGCTTGCCGTGATCATCATCCTTGGTTTGAAGTCTTGGAACGAACAAACTGCTGTAGCTGATAAAGATGCAGTGCGTATTGAGTTGTTCTCTAAGCAATTCGACTGGACGGTGCGTATGGCGGGTGAAGACAATCAATTAGGGTTCTTCGATTACAAACTGACGAATGAAAACAACCCATTGGCTTTGTTGACTACAAAAACGATCCAAGATGCAATTGATTCCATGGAAAATGGTTCTACCGGTATCAAAGCATTGGAAAGCAAGTTGAATAACCGCACTATCATGTTGATCCCGGAGGATCGTGAGAAAATGGTTACGTCTTTAGGTCGCAAGGAGCGTTTAGTGCGTATGTTGTACCAAATGAAGGCACGTCACAATACGTCTTTGGATGCGCGTGCATTGGATGATGTTGTGTTCAATGCGAATGATACGTTGTATTTGTGCAAAGGCCAGGAGTATGAATTCAATTTCCGTGCGAAAGATGTGATCCACTCTGCGTTCTTCCCACATTTCCGTGCTCAAATGAACACGGTACCAGGTTTGACAACGCGTTTCAAGTTTACTCCTACGGTAACGACACAAGAAATGCGCAAGAAAATGAACAATGCGAAATTCAATTATGTTTTGATGTGTAACAAGATCTGTGGATCTTCTCACTACAAAATGAAATTGATGGTTGTTGTATTGGATAAACCGGCTTACCAAACTTGGTACAAGAAGGTTTCTAAGTTGAATGCAGCGAAACCGGAAGATTGTAAAACGTTTGGCAATGTCTACGCGGTAGGTAAGCCTAAAAAAGTTGAAGCAGCGGCACCGGCAGGTGAGGCAGCAGATTCTACTGCAACAGCAGCAGCTAATTAATAAGTAAGTAACAGTAATTAAAAATAAAATCATGGCAGCTCACGAAGCACACGCACATCACGACGCTCATGGTCACGATCACCATGAAGAAGGTTTTATTTCAAAGTATATCTTCAGCCAGGATCACAAGATGATTGGAAAGCAGTTTTTGATAACTGCAATCGTGATGGGATTGGTAGCAATGATGCTTTCGATTCTATTCCGTATCCAATTGGCTTGGCCGGGTGAAGAATCTGACTTTTTATCATTCTTCCTAGGGGAGACTTGGGCTCCAAATGGGGTAATGAAAGAAAGTATGTACTTGGGATTGGTAACAATTCACGGTACGATCATGGTATTCTTCCTATTAACAGGTGGTTTGTCTGGTACGTTCTCGAACATTTTGATCCCGTTGCAGATTGGTGCACGTGATATGGCGTCCGGTTTCTTGAATATGTTGTCGTTCTGGTTGTTCGTGCTTTCTGCATTGATCATGTTGACGTCATTGTTCATCGAAACAGGACCTGCATCTTCTGGTTGGACGGTTTACCCACCGTTGTCAGCATTGCCTGATGCGATCGAAGGATCCGGATTGGGTATGACGATGTGGTTGGTTTCTATGGCGATCTTCATTGCTTCGTCTTTGATCGGTTCATTGAACTACATCGTTACGGTATTGAACTTGCGTACGACTGGTATGAAAATGACTCGTTTGCCATTGACTATCTGGGCCTTCTTGGTAACAGCAGTTCTTGGGGTCTTGTCATTCCCGGTTCTTTTGTCAGCTGCTTTGTTGTTGTTGATGGACCGTTTGGCAGGAACATCTTTCTACCTTTCTGATATCATCATCGGTTCTGAAATGTTGGAAAACCACGGTGGATCTCCAATCTTGTACCAACACTTGTTCTGGTTCTTGGGGCACCCGGAGGTTTACATCGTATTGTTGCCAGCTCTCGGTTTGACATCTGAAGTAATTTCTACTAACTCACGCAAGCCAATCTTTGGTTACCGTGCGATGATTGGTTCTATCTTGGCGATCGGATTCTTGTCCTTTATCGTTTGGGGTCACCACATGTTCGTTACAGGTATGGATCCATTCATTGGTTCGGTGTTCGTATTTACAACCTTGTTGATCGCGATTCCTTCTGCTGTAAAAGTATTTAACTACTTGACAACGATCTGGAGAGGATCGAATGTGTACACTCCGGCTATGTTGTTCTCTGTAGGATTGGTTTCTACGTTCATCACTGGTGGTGTAACGGGGATCATCTTGGCAGACTCTGCTTTGGATATCGCTGTACACGATACGTACTTCGTAGTTGCTCACTTCCACATTGTAATGGGTATGTCGGCAGTATTCGGTATGTTCGCAGGTGTTTACCACTGGTTCCCGAAAATGTACGGACGTATGATGAACACGCGTTTGGGTTATGCTCACTTCTGGGTGACTTTGATCGGAGCGTACGGTGTATTCTTCCCAATGCACTTCGTAGGATTGGCTGGTGCTCCACGTCGTTACTATGATTATTCAGTTTACGGGGACTTCAACTCGGAGTCTTTGGATATGATGATGGATTTGAATGAGATCATCACCGTGTTCGCGATCATCGCAGCATTGGGTCAGGTATTGTTCTTGTTCAACTTCTTCTACAGCATTGCTCGCGGTCCGATAGCGGTTCAAAACCCATGGCGTTCAAATACCTTGGAATGGACTACTCCGGTAGAGCGTATCCACGGAAACTGGCCTGGAGCGCTTCCGGTAGTTCATCGTTGGCCGTATGATTACTCAAAGCCTGGTGCTGAAGAGGATTTCATCCCGCAAACAACACCTTTGATGGAAGGTGAAGAAGAGCACTAGTATTATTTAGAATTATCTCAAACCCCTCGCAGCCGTGAGGGGTTTTTTATTTGTAAGTTTCACCTAACTTTGTAAAAACGGCTAGCATGATGGACGACGAATCTTTCGATTATAGAAGCGAAGTGAATAACCCGGAGAAGGATTACGATAAGGTACTTCGCCCGAAGCGGTTGTCTGATTTCGCAGGACAACCACAGGTGGTCGATAATCTGGAGGTCTTCGTACAAGCAGCAACTGGTCGCGGGGAACCACTGGATCACGTTTTGTTGCACGGTCCTCCCGGATTGGGAAAAACTACCCTCGCCAATATCATTGCCAACGAGTTGGGTGTTGGTTTTAAAGTGACCAGTGGACCGGTGTTGGACAAACCCGGTGATCTAGCCGGACTTTTAACAAATCTAGAAAAAGGCGACGTGCTCTTCATCGATGAGATCCATCGCTTGAGTCCGGTAGTGGAAGAATACTTGTATTCGGCAATGGAAGATTACGTGATCGATATCCTCCTGGATTCCGGAGCCAATGCACGTACCGTACAGATCGCTTTGAATCCGTTTACATTGATCGGTGCTACGACGCGTTCCGGATTGCTTACAGCGCCTTTACGTGCCCGTTTCGGGATTAATTCGCGTTTGGAGTACTACGACATCAAAACTCTGTCGATGATCGT
>CAYRVL010000037.1:20943-25111 GCA_964427665.1 uncultured Fluviicola sp.
CAGCATATAAAACGTTCATCCGGGAAACAGCACTGGAATTGGGATTTTTCAGTGTGGGTTTTGCAAAGGCTGCCTTTTTGGAACAGGAAGCACCGCGACTCGAAAATTGGTTGAAACGCGGGGATAACGGAACCATGCAATACATGGAAAATCACTTCGATAAACGCTTGGACCCACGTTTACTGGTGCCCGGAGCAAAAACCGTTATTTCTTTCCTCTTCAATTATTATCCCGAAACCAAACAACCGGAAGATACATTCCAGATCTCGAAATATGCGTATGGGAAGGATTACCACGATGTTATCAAAGAACGTCTGAGGACCTTGGTGCAGCGCGTCCACGAAAAAATAGGCGAGGTAGATGGACGTATCTTTGTAGATAGTGCACCGGTCTTGGAGAAAGCGTGGGCACAACGCAGCGGTTTGGGATGGGTAGGTAAGAATTCCAACTTGATCCATCCAAAGGCAGGTTCGTTTTTCTTTTTAGCTGAATGGATTTGCGATTTAGATGTAGAACCGGACAGCGCGATCCGAGATTATTGCGGTACCTGTACCCGTTGTATCGACGCTTGTCCAACCGATGCGATCAGTGAACCCTATGTCGTCAATGGATCCAAATGCATTTCCTATTTAACGATCGAATTGAAGAATCAGCTCATTCCACAACACTTCAAAGGTCAGTTTTCCGATTGGATGTACGGTTGTGATATTTGTCAAGATGTTTGTCCCTGGAATCGCTTTTCAAAACCACACCGTGAACCGGACTTCAACCCGCATCCGGATCTATTTGGAATGTCAAAAAGTGATTGGCAAGATCTGACGGAAGAAGTGTACCGCGTTTTATTCAAAGGAAGTGCCGTAAAACGAGCAAAGTATTCCGGTTTGCAACGCACGATACGTTTCCTTTCGGAAGACTAAATCATTTGGAAATCAAATCATTTATTGGTAGATTGGGCTGCTATTAAACTTGCTATGAAGCCAGAAGAACACGTTCAAGAACCCATTTCTTTAAGCTTGACGCAGTATACCGGTCCTTGGACTGAAAAAGAAGCTGCTCATTTGTTGCGAAGATGCATTTTTGGACCAACGTATCAACAGATCCAACAGGCTGTTTCCAATGGAATGGTGAATACGGTCAATACCCTATTGACGTTACCTACAACGAATCCGCCGCTAACGTATTCCTCGGATGAGGCGGTGGCTCCGATTGGTTCCACGTGGGTGACGAGTCCGTATCCGGCGACAAATCCGGCGCTAACGGATAATGCACGCGGAAATTCATTGGGCGCCTGGATGATGCAGCGCTGTAACCAGCAAACGATCAGCATTCAAGAGAAAATGTGCTTGTTCTGGAACAACCATTTTGGTGTAGAAGGAAGTGCTGATGCACGGGGAATTTATAACTTGCACGAATTGTACCGTCAAAATTGCTTGGGAAATTTCAAGCAACTGGTCAAAGACGTGACGATTGAACCCATGATGCTGATCTTCTTGAACGGCACTTCGAACAATGCGTTTTCTCCCAATGAAAACTATGCCCGCGAATTGTTGGAGCTCTTCACGGTAGGCAAGGGTCCACAAATTGGTCCGGGAGATTACACCAATTACACGGAAACCGATATTTTTGAAAGTGCCAAGATCCTGACAGGTTGGGTGGTGGAAGATTTGTTTAGCACAACGGCAAGTTCGCCAACAGCTAATTTTTATCAGATCCTGCACGATTCCGGCAACAAGACCCTGTCTTCCTATTTTGGAAATGCGGTGATCACGGAAGCAGGCGCCAATGAATACGCCAACTACATCGATGTGATCTTTCAGCAGCCGAATATGGCTAAATACATTTGCCGCAAGATCTATCGGTGGTTTGTGAATTACGATCTCACTCCTGCAGTGGAAGCAACGGTAATCTCCGGAATGGCGCAAACCTTAGAAGCGAACAATTTTCTGATCTATCCCGTCATGGAGGAATTGCTGAAAAGCGAGCATTTCTACGATATGTCCGTGCGGGGAGCGATCATCAAAAATCCCATTGAGCATCTGTTTTCCATGCTCAATGCAACCTCGTCGCAGCCTGCCTATGGTTTGGCGACCAATTACGAATTGTACTTACAGTTGTACAGTTTTTCAATCGTTTTGGGCATGCACTATTTCAAACCGCCAAGTGTGGGAGGATGGACGGCCTATTATCAGACACCGAGTTTTTCCAAGTTGTGGGCCAATTCGAGTTATATAAAATTGCGCTTCGATCTGTCGTCGTATTTGACCATGACACCGGGAATCAGTTCCGGAGGTAATTTTTTCAAAGTCAATGCACTCAACTTAGTCAACGGATTATCGCTGCCAAGTTCCGCACCGGATGTGATCGATGATCTGGCCTTGATCTTTACGCCAAAAGGATTGTCAACAGCGAATAAACTCACCTTGAAATTGATGTTGACCAACGGTCAGCCGGATTTTGAATGGACACTACAATACAACGATTACCTGGCCGACCCAACGAATCCTGTTGTTAGCAATCCGGTTCGTCAGCGGGTAGAACTGGTCTTGTATCGCTTATTCCAAATGCCCGAATTTCAAACGATCTAACGCAAACGAACCATTTTAGAAGATGAAAAGAAGAAATTTTGTTCAATCGGTTGCGCTATCTTCCATCGGAGCTCCGTTGATTCTGAAGGATTTTAAATTTGGAGCAGTGACCAAACAACTGTTCCAAACCGCTAAATCGGCTGAAGATCGCGTATTGGTTTTGGTGCGTTTGAACGGTGGAAATGATGGATTGAATACCTTGATCCCGCTCGATCAATACGATAATTTGATGATCCAACGGCCCAATGTGATCATCCCGGAATCACAAGTATTGGGTATCACGCCTACAAATGGACTTCACCCGGTGATGACTGGCATGCGCGACATGTTTCTCGATGGAAAATTGAGCATTGTACAAAATGTGGGTTATCCGGAGCAAAACCGTTCCCATTTCCGTTCTATGGATATTTGGACCACTGGTATGTTGAGCACAACGGCCACAACGGGTTGGTTAGGTCGTTACTTGGACCAGGAATTCCCCGGTTTCCCGGACAATTATCCCAACACCAGCAATCCGGATCCCTTCGCGATTAGTATGGGTTACGAAGTGTCGGCAACCTGTCAAGGATTGATGGCGAATTTTTCCCTAACGATCAATGACCCATTCGATACGTTCAATTTATTGGAAGTTGCTGCTTTGAACGATGGCACCTATTACGGTTCGCACATGGAGTACCTGACTACCATGATCGCTCAGACGAATGAATACGGTGCACGCGTAAATGCTGCCGCGAATGCCGGGAACACACTTTCGACGATGTACGATCTAAACGATCAGTTGGCCGTACAATTGCGCTATGTAGCACAAATGATCAGCGGAGGCTTGCAAACCAAGATCTACATCGTCAACATCAACGGATTCGATACGCATGATGCACAAGTGGTGAACGGCGCTACAACCACGGGTGTTCATGCGACTTTATTGGCACGTGTTTCCAATGCGATTGCGGCGTTTCAAAACGATTTACAACTCTTGGGAATCGAGCAACGCGTGGCTGGAATGACCTTCTCAGAATTCGGTCGACAGATTGCTTCAAATGCCAGTGAAGGTACCGACCATGGGGATGCTGCGCCCTTGTTCCTGTTCGGAGCGTGTGTGGGCACGCCGATCATTGGACCAAACCCGGTTATTGGTGATCAGGTAGTAGATCAAGCAGGCATTCCGATGCAGATCGATTTCCGCGATGTGTACGCTTCAGTCTTGAAAGATTGGTTCCAAGCGGATGCTACTCAGATCCAAAGTATGTTTGAACATACAGTGAATTTCTTCCCGATCTTGGATGCATGTAATCTGGGAATTTCGGATATCGATGCGGACAAAGAACTCTTGATCTTCCCGAATCCGTGTGTGGATTATACCAGCGTGCGTTTCAGCTCCAAAGGGGAACGTGTCACGATTCAAGTGCGCGACATTTCCGGACAGTTGGTTTTGGATGTATGTAACCGTGAAATTGAAAGCGGAGTGCATGTATTGCCATTGGAAGTGTCAGATTTGGCTCCAGGGACCTACGTCGTGTCGATTTTTAAGCGCTCGGGTAATTTCACGGAACGATTTATTAAAGTGCGTCAGAATTAAAATAAAC
>CAYRVL010000038.1:0-8002 GCA_964427665.1 uncultured Fluviicola sp.
GCTTCCTTTTACTTTCGTGGAGTCGGAGGGGTTCGAACCCTCGTCCAAACAATGTACCCCAATGTCTTCTACATGCTTAGTTTTTGATTGATTGTCGGGAAAAAGCCGGACAAAAACACCCAATCATTTTCCTTATCCTCTGTTTTCTCACACCGCACCCGAGGATGGTTTAGTGCCAGATCTTACTTTTTGATTCCTCGATACCCGGCTGCCTAAGATCAGAGCGCCAGCGAAGAAACTTGTCCGCTTACTATGACTTCAGCTGGATTAAGCTTGATTCACCTAGTGAATTAAGCAGCAAGTGCGTATGACGTATTGTCAATTATTGTTCGAGACAAGATATTTACGAGCTTCACCTCAACGCTCGACATGCTTCCCACCGAAATCTCAATTGCTGTCAAATCCAATGTCGACCCCTTTGGATGAAACAAAGATAATGCATCCCATGCGGTTTGCAGCGTTTTTAATGTTTTTTATTATTTCACTCCTGCTTTCGTCAACGCCGGAGACTTTTTAGCATAGTCCTGAATGGTCTTTTTTGTGATCGCGTTCAGCGAAGTCAGATTCTTGGCAATAAATTGTGCGTCCTGCTGCACATTGGCACTGTATCGAACGATCTTTGGCGCATTTTCTTGGATCAACAAACGTAAAAAACGATATTCCGCATTGCTGGAATTGGCTTTGATCTCCTTTTCCAATGCTTCCTTTCCCAAAGAGAACTTATCCCACTTTCCCTTTACGGTTGGCATGAACTGGGACTCTTTCATGATGATCGTTGCCAAAAAAGCCCGTTTATCATCAGAATCCGATAACTTCATCAACTTGTCACGTTCCTTCCTCAATACAGCCTCGTCGTCCACGGAGATGGCAGCATAATAAGATTGACGGTCCAAGGAAACGGCGGTAGCACTGATCAAAACAGCACCCAGAAAAAACAGATACAAAACAATTCTAACTCTTGATCTCATATCAATTAAACACCTCACAGAAAATCTTGTTCAACGAATCTGCAAAACTAAATCATTTTAGGCATTATGACTTGATAAAAACCCTGAAAACGAATACTTTTTGTTTGGTTTGATTGTGGTAATTTCATAGCTTTGCACAGCTAAACTCACTACAAATGAAACAGTTCCTAACGCTACTCATGCTCTTTTGTCTGCATGGTGTTTTCGGGCAAAAATATTCTTACCAGTTCAAAGGAACTTTAAATCCAGAACAACAGACCGAACTATTAACCAGGATCGAATCGTGGAATTATTTCTCGGAGGTAAAACTTTTCGTGAAAGAACAATCCGGGGAATTGCAATGGATCGTGCCGGTAAAAACGACAAGATCGGAAGAAGAAGCGCCTGTGCAAATGACAGATCTGAAGTCGCTGATCTTATCGTACGGTTTGGAACCGATCAACTTCACTGAACTCGAAAATTAATTGCTCATGCGATTTCAACTACTACTCAGCGCAAGCTTATGGCTTTCTACGCTCGCGTTTGGACAATCGAATGATTGCTCAACGGCAACAAATTTGCCGGTTACTGCCAATTGCAGCACTCCTTTGAATGGAACAACAGCTAGCGCAACACAGTCTATCCCGGGTTGTACCGGAACAGCTGACGATGACGTCTGGTATCAATTTACGGCAACGAGTGCTAACCACCAAATAACCGTTGTACCATCTGCGACGATGGATCCGGTTGTGCAAGTACTTTCAGGAGCTTGTTCTTCCTTGGTTTCCATGATCTGTCGTGATTTTGGCTTTGCCGGAGAAAATGAAGTGGTCAACTTAACTGGTTTAACCGTGGGTCAAGTTTACAGAGTGCGCGTTTATCACTACGGAACTGGTGCCGGCGGAGCTACGTTTTCTATCTGTTGTACGGTTGGAGCCAGTGCGCCTGGGAACAATGCTTGTGGCGGAGCGATTCCGTTAACAGTCAATACCTCCTGTGTCAATACATCGGGAACTACTTTCGGTGCAAACCAAAGTTTTGCGGGTTGTTCTGGAAATGCAGACGACGACGTGTGGTATTCATTCGTGGCTACAAACGCTCAGCAAACGGTAACCGTCACCCCCACTTCCCCAACCTTCGACCCCGTATTTCAAGTGTATAGCGGTGGTTGTACAACGTTGAATTCCGAGATTTGTGTCGATAATGGCAATATGTTCACCACGGAAAGCAGTCAAGTTGTTGGTTTAACACCTGGACAAACCTATTTCGTTCGCGTTTACGATTATTACGCGGCAAACAACGGCAATTTCAACATCTGTGTAACCGGTCCGGCAACTGCTGCACCCACAAACGACAATCCTTGTTCTGCCATTCCTTTGCCTGCAGTAACTTCTCAGTGTAATTATTTGGAGTTTTCAACCGTTGGTGCCACAACCACCACTACTCCCGGAGCACCAAGCAGCTGTATTGGTGGATCTGGAGCGGCAATCGGAGGATTTACCAGTGGAACCGCCGATGTGTGGTTCGCGATCACCGTCCCTGCGTCCGGTACTTTATTTATCACACCGAAGCCAAATATGGGTGCAGGAAGAATCTCGGATGGTGTCATGGCGCTATACAGTGGCCCCAATTGCAACACGCTCTCACAGATCGTTTGTTCAGACGACAATAATTTCCCGGGAAGCAGCAACGATTTCTTGCCATTCATTTCTGCAACCGGATTGACACCGGGATCAACCGTTTATTTGCGCTTCTTTGGTTTTGGGACCTCTCAAGGAACCTTTGGATTGTGCGTGACTACCACGAGCAATGATAATTGTGCGAACGCCTTGTACATCTGTGATCTAAACGGATATTCGGCTTCCACTTCGGCAGCGTATACTCCAGACAGACCATGTAACATGCACGGGAATAATGAAACCAGTGCCGGAGTTAATCAACCGGATGGAACGAATACTGGCGGAATCTTTGGCGGTTCGATCTACGACGTGACTATTGAAAATAATTCCTGGATCCGCTTTACGGCATCAGCGACAACGGCAACCTTAAACGTTTCCATCGGCGACTGTTGGGTGGGAAATTTCCCAAGCGGTGGGATTCAGATGCAAGTGTTTGCCTCAACCGGTGGATGCTGCAACTTCACTCCTGTTTCCACTTTTCAAGAAAGTTCGACTGGTTTTACACTTACCGCGAACGGATTAACGATTGGGAACGATTACTATTTGATGGTGGACGGCTACGCTGGGGACATTTGTAATTACACGATCTCCGCCCAGAGTGGTGTCCAATTCCCGCAGATCGTTCCAGTTGCTCCCATTTGTTCCGGACAAAGTGTAGTGCTTACTGCGCCTCCGGGTGCGACGTCTTATGACTGGGAACACAACGGTTCTACTTCTCAAAGTGTCACCGTGACACCGGCAACCACGCAAACTTATTCCGTAGAAGTAACGGGATTGTGCGGCTATAAGCAAACCTTGACAACCACAGTTACTGTGAATCCTACTCCCGCTACTCCAGTGATCACTACAAACAGTCCCGTTTGCCAAGGAAGTAACCTGACCTTGAATACAACAGCAACTGGCGTCAGCTACAACTGGAGCGGTCCGAATGGATTTACTTCTACGCAACAAAACAATACACTATCCAATGCCGGAACTGCGCAAGCCGGTACCTACAGCTTAACGGTTACTCAAAATGGTTGTACCTCTGCACCCGGAAATGCAACCGTAAGTGTCAACACACCTGCTACGGTGAACGCTGGTCCCAACTTGGCTTCCTGTAATGGAGGTAGCGTTTCGCTTTCTGGATCTTTCGGCGGTGGCGCAAGTTCGGTAACATGGTCCGGAGGTTCCGGAAGTTTTGGCTCCATTTCTTCCCCTACATCCACTTACACACCCAGTGCTGGAGAAATTGCAGCGGGTATTGCCAATTTAACCCTAACCACAAACGATCCTGCCGGTCCTTGTCCCGCTGTTTCAGACAACGTAAGCATTGTTATTTCGAGTTCTCCGAATGCCAATTTCAGCTATGCCAATACCACCTATTGTCAAAGCGACTTGGATCCTATTCCAATCTTTGGATCTGGTTCATCCGGTGGAACGTTTAGCTCTAGCGGTGGATTGAGTATCGATCCGGCTACTGGAATTATTGATTTGAGCACTTCGCTTCCGGGAACATATACAATCACGAACAATATTGCCGCGAATGGAAGCTGTCCGGCCGCATCAGCAAATACTTCAATTGCGATCGTTGCCACACCAACAACACCACTGGCAGTTTACAATAACGGTGTTTGTGAAGGTGGCAGTTTGCAGCTTTCAACCACAACGGTAGCCAATGCAAGCTATTCTTGGAATGGTCCCGGATCATTCAACAGTACGGATCAAAATCCGATGATCGATCCTGTTGCAGCGTCAAACAACGGTTCATACCAAGTAATTGTCACCGTGAATGGATGTCAATCAGCCGCTGGAAATGTCTCCGTGAACATTATTCCGTTGCCGGTGATTGATTTGACAACTATAGACAGTATCATTTGTGCGGGTCAAAACATTACGCTCACTGCTTCCGGTGGAACAAGTTATGTGTGGAATACTTCAGAAACGTCTGCTTCTATTACTGTTTCACCACCCAATACAGCTGAATATTTCGTGACTGGAACAAGCAATGGATGTAGCGCTCAAGATTCGATCACAGTTACCGTGAATTCCTTACCTATTCCGGTTGTTAGCAGCGATGCTGCCCAAGATGGTACACATTGTGCCGGTGGTACAGCTACCTTGGTGGCTTCCGGAGGGAACATTTATGAATGGCAAGGTCCAAATGGTTTCAATCAAGTGAATGACACGATCGTGATCACACCGGTTACCGCACAAAACGCAGGAATGTATTACTTAACCTTGACGGATAACAACGGTTGTCAGGCTTCGGACAGTTTGGCGCTGATAGTTGCTGTTGCCGATTTTGCAGCGATAACTGGGGACACGGCACTTTGTCCGGGAGAAACGTTGCAATTGACGGCGAGTGGCGGAGATACCTACGTTTGGAGCGGACCGAACGGATTCTCCGGAAATACAAGTCAAATTTCAGTTCCCCAAATGAATGGTGGAAAAGCCGGAATCTACAACGTGATCGTAACGAACGCTTCGGGATGTATCGATACTGCACAAGCACAGGCGGTTATTGAAGTGCGACCAGACTGTTTAACGATCCCGCAGTTAGTATCACCGAATAATGACGGACACAACGACAATTGGGAGATTCCGGGACTGGATTACTTCCCAAATGCAGAGATCCAGATCTTCAATCGCTGGGGCAATCGCGTATTCTTCGTTTCACCGTATAATAAGGTTTGGGCGGGCGAACAGAACGAAGGACTTTCAGTAGACGGCAAATCAGAACGACTTCCGGTTGGAACCTACTTTTACATCATTCAACTGAAGGATGCTGAAGACACGGAATACAAAGGTTATGTGGAATTACAATATTGATCCGGTATGAAAAAGCATCTTCTATTTTTCCTTGGTCTGTCCTGCGCTTTCATTACCTCTGCGCAACAAGACGAACAAGCCAGTTTGTACATGCAAAATCCGCTATACTACAACCCCGCGTATGCAGGAAGTCGTCAAAGTATCAGCTTGGTTTCTATGGCACGTTTTCAATGGGTTGGATTCGATGGTGCCCCGATGTCGCAATGGTTCTCGGTACACAGTCCGATAGCAGGTGATCGTTTGGGAATCGGCGGACATTTTGTCAACGACAACATCGGTAGTCGCAATCGAACTGCCGGTTATCTTACTTTAAGCGCGAATGTGCAATTGAATAAAAAACGTCATCGCTTGGCCGTAGGCGTGAGCGGAGGCGCAGATTTCATGAGCTTTGACTTCACCAATCTATCGGTAACAGACCTGAATGATCCATACGTTGGACAGCGTTTCAGTAGTACCAAACCGAATTTGGGTGCTGGAATTTACTATTACGGGGATCGTCATTTTGTGGGAATCTCCTCTCCCCGATTGATCGAAGCCAAATTGGACGACGCGAGCACACTCATTTCCAACATCAATCAACGCCATTTCTTTTTCACCGCCGGTGGAATGATCCCGTTAAACTCCGTAGTCCAGATGCGTCCTTCAACCATGATCAAATACACGCCAGATGCGCCTTTGACGATGGATTTTAATGCCTCGTTCCTATTCTACGAAAAATGGTGGTTTGGTGCCATGTATCGTTTCCATGAATCGGTCGGACTGAATGCTTTGTTTCGGATCAAAGACAAATTTCAAGTGGGCTATGGCTACGATTTCCCCATTAATCAGATCCGCAAGTACCAACAAGGCAGTCACGAGATCTTATTGACCTACGATTTCACCTTCAAAAAAGCGGTTTACGCCTCACCTCGTTACTTCTAACATGAAACGTTCTCTAGTTATCATACTTCTAATCCTGTTTCCGATTCTCGGTTTCGGGCAAGTGAAAACAAAAAAAGCGGATGATCATTTCGCGAAGCTGGAATATTTCCATGCAGCTCCGATCTACAAAGAATTGGCGAAAAAAGCGATCAAAGGAAGTGGAAATTGGGAAAATGTGCGAAAGGCAGCTATCAGCTACAAGCAATTGTTCCAATACAACCAAGCGCGTTACTACTACAGCAAATTGCACGAAACGAACAGATTGACCGAATCCGACTACGTGGAATACATTGATTTGCTCCGTACGATTGGCAAATACGAGGTTGCGGAACTGCTTTTACAAGATGGCTACAAAGTCTTTCCAAGCAATAATTTTGTCGCCCTATTGAAGGATCGCAACAAAAATTTAAGTCCGTTGATGGCCGATTCTTCGATCTACTCTATCGAAAGTTTGCCTATTAATTCGGACTTGGGTGATTTCTGTCCAGCGTTTTACCAAAAAGGCATTTTGTTCATGTCGAAAAGTAAAAACGCCGGCTTTTTGAATACGCGCTATGGCTGGGATAATTCTTACTTCATCAATATGCTTTATTCGGGCTATGATCTGGATAGTTCGATGATGAAGCCACAACTGCTGAAGGATGCCTTTTTCTCGCGTGCGCATGATGGACCGGTTTCGTTCAGTGCGGATGGCAACTTCATGGCCATCACAAAAAACACACAAACCAGACAAAAAGGAAACGAGGTAGTGGTACTGGCGATCTATTTGTACCGAAAAAATGGGGAAGAATGGATGCAGCTTCCGGAATTCCCGTATAACAATCCCGCGTACAATGTCGGACATGCGTGTTTTTCCGAAGATGGAAAGAAAATATACTTCGCAAGTGAAGCACCCGGAGGTATGGGCGGTGCCGATTTGTATGTGACCGAATTCAATGGCACCGGCTGGACAACGCCGGTGAATTTAGGACCGAACATCAACACCGATCAAGATGAACTGTTTCCATTTGTTTCCAACAATATCGTTTATTTTTCCTCGAAAGGTCATTTTGGATTAGGTGGTTTGGACGTGTTCTATAGTCAGTTGAACGGGACTGACGTGGCGCACAACATGGGCTACCCGATGAATACTTCTTTTGATGATTTCGGGATAATTGCCATGCCGAACCAAAAACAAGGTTTCATTTCATCGAATCGCGGAGATTTTATTGATCGCATTTACTCTTGGACCCGCAAAGACCCGGTCATCCAATTCGAAGGAACACTTTTCGCAAATTATACCGAGCCGGAGATCATGCCGAATCATTGGGTCGTTTCTACGGATCTGACAACCGGCGAATCAGACACCCTTTACACAGATAGTTTGGGTAAATTCTTCCGCAGTTGTCAAGTGAATCACAATTATTCCTTTTCGTCCGGCGAACTGTACTTCAAACTGAAAGCACCGCTAACAATTGAAACCGCAGGGATCATTCGTGACACCACCTTACGTGGCGATGTGTACTTGGACCCGTTGACAATCATGGTCACGTTGAAAGTAGTTGAAAAAGGAACCAACAAAGAGATCCCGTATGCAAAAACCAGTGTATTCAGCTATTTGACGAACAAAGACACCATCGTTACCACCGACAATAAAGGAATGGT
>CAYRVL010000038.1:8102-18347 GCA_964427665.1 uncultured Fluviicola sp.
GATGCTTACAACCAAAAACTGTCGCAAGCACGCGCGCAAAGCTGTGTGGATTACCTGATCAAAAAAGGTGTTCCAAAAGCGAATATTGTTGCGAAAGGTTACGGCGAAACCCAATTGCTCAATCGCTGTAAGAACGGCGTGACTTGTACGGAAGAAGAACATCAATTGAACCGAAGAACAGAGATCAAGATCTTGTAAGCAAGCACATTTGCGATTGGTACGCAACATTCCTACCTTTGTGAAAAAGGCAGTATGTTCATAGAGATCAATCCATACAACATCGATAAACGGTTAGTGCAACAAGTTGTTGACGCTTTGCGTGCCGGTGAGATCATCATTTTCCCGACAGATACGGTGTATGCTGTGGGCTGTGATGTGACGAATAAAAAAGCCATTGCTGAATTGGCCAAATGGAAAAACATCAAATTGAACAAAGCCAATTTTTCCATCATTTGTGAGGATCTGAGTCAGGTTTCGTCGTACGTCAAACAACTCGATCGGGTAACCTTTCGTTTGTTGAAACACCATTTACCGGGACCTTTTACCTTCATTTTGGACGCTACCAACGAGGTATCGAAATTATTCGACGCCAGTAAAAAAGAGATTGGTATTCGTATTCCGGACAACCCAATTGTACATGCCGTAGTTGCAGCACTTGGAAATCCGTTAGCGGTAACATCCCTGCACGATAACGAAGACGAAATCACAGACTATTTTGTGGATCCCGCCGCCATTTACGAGCGCTATGACGACGAAGTGGCTGTCATAATTGATGGTGGACCCGGAAATTTGGAAGCATCTACCATCGTCGACTGTACTTCAGGAAGTCCGGAGGTAGTGCGACAAGGAATTGGACAGATCGAACTATGAGTGTGATTGTCATCATCGATTGCGGCAGCAGCAAGACCTTTCGCATCGACGAAATGGTTTACGAATTCTACGATACGCGGGTGGTGCAGTTGGCCGATTTTCAACTATCCGATCACGACGACGCTATCGGTTTTATTGTATCAGGCGCACCGATCTTGATCACAGAAGTGGATACCAGTCCCTATTTAAAGCAGTTGGATTGGATCAAAACGAGCACACGTCCTGTTTTGGGAATTTGTTTCGGACATCAGCTTATTGGTTTACTGCACGACGCCTTATCGAGTCGCATCAAAGAAGATCGCGATTGGCAAACCATTGAAATTCTGGTTGATTGTCCCCTATTCGATCGTTTACCGAATGAGATCCAAATGATGGAAGACCATTGCGAAGCGATCTCTATTCCGGAAAATTTTGTACATGTAGCTGTTTCAGATGCCTGCGTGAATGAAGGGATGATGCATCCCGAGAAACCGCTTTATGGCGTGCAATTCCATCCCGAAGTATCGGGAAATCACGGGGCTGTGCTATTTGAAAACTTTGTGAATATCTGTCTGAATCAACAGTCTGTTCCTTCTCAATAAATTGGCATTTTCGTGATATGGTATTAAATAGAGTTTGGATCGGGATGATCATCATAGCACTAGTGATGGGCTTTTCAAAATTGTTCTTTTGGCAAGACACCTACATTTTGAAGCGCATGATGGACGATCTGTTCGATACCGCTACCGGTGCGTTCAACCTTGCCTTGGGAATGGTTGGAATGTTGTGCCTTTGGATGGGAATTCTTAAGATCGGTGAAGATAGCGGTGCTGTTACGATCTTGTCCAAAGTTGTAAATCCGTTCTTTTCGAAATTGTTCCCGTCTATCCCGGCCAATCATCCGGCAATGGGTTCGATCATGTTGAATTTTTCTGCCAATATGCTGGGATTAGACAACGCGGCAACTCCAAGTGGCTTGCGTGCCATGCAACAATTGCAAGACTTAAATCCGGAGAAAGAAAAAGCCTCTGATGCGCAGATCATGTTTTTGGTATTAAACGCGTCCGGCTTAACGATCATTCCGGTTAGTATTCTGGCAGCGCGCGCAGCAGGTGGTTCATCCGACCCGATGTCCGTGTTCATTCCCATTCTTCTGACTACGTATTTCGCGACGATCGGCGGACTTATTTTTGTAGCAGTCAAACAAAAAATCAATTTGTTCCAACGCACGATCTTGTTATCGATCGGAACCATCACAGCTTTCATTCTGGGGATTTTGTATTACTTGAATGGTCACCCCGAGATGATCGACCCCGTATCGCGCATTGCCGGATCTACGATCGTCTTCTTTTTCATCGGTTTTTTCGTGTTTCAAGCGGTTAAAACCAAAACGCAAGCTTTCGAGTCGTTTGTTGACGGTGCAAAAAGTGGCTTTGAAGTAGCGCTGAACATTCTGCCCTTTTTGGTTGCCATGCTCGCCGCCATTTCCTTATTCAAATCTTGCGGGGCTCTGGACGACCTACTAAACGGGATAAAATGGCTGTTGATGATGGCCGGAATTCAGGCATTAGAATTCATCGATGCACTGCCAGTCATGCTGATGAAACCTTTCTCCGGCTCTGGAGCACGCGGCTTGATGATTGATAATATGACTGCATTTGGTCCGGATTCATTCGTCAGTAACCTTTCAGCCACTTTCCAGGGAAGCACCGAAACAACCTTTTACGTGCTTTCTGTATATTTTGGATCTGTCAAGATCCGAAATTCACGTTATGCCGCCTCAGCCGGATTATTCTGTGATCTAGTGGGTGCGGTAGCTGCGATTATTATTGCATACATCTTTTTTAGTTAAACGATGAGTTGGTTCAAAAAACTTTTTGCAAAAGATGCCGAAGTGAGCGGTGTAAAACAGGTGAAAGCTGACGTTTCGCGCGCGCAATTGGACTATCCACCAAAGATCATGTTGGCGTGGATTAAAACCTTAGAAGGACACAAAGACCTTGGTTTGTGGCTGCTCGATAACGGTTATCCCGAAATTTATCATACCACACAAGCGATCTTGTTAAAAGAAGAGGCCCGCAGCTGGTTAACCAACAATGGATTTCCTCATTTAATGGCCATGGTAAACGCCGCTGAAGGGAACGAACATGCACAACGTTGGTTGCAATTGCACGGTTTCGTAGTTTTGTATCAGGTAGCGATGGCCGTAGAAGGTGAAATGAATAGCTTTGCCTGGTTGAAAGCGCATACCGATCAATACTTGTTTGAATTGGCCAAAGCCATTAAACATGTGAAAGACAAGATCGAATTCAACCACAACGATATGTATTCCTTTGGAAAAGATATGTGATATGACCATTCGTTTTGCCACTCAAGCAGATGTAGCTGCTATCCGAAACATTGCCGAGATCACTTGGCCTGTTGCGTACGCAGAAATCATTACAGCCGAACAGATCGAATACATGCTCAATTGGATGTATGCTTCTGACGCAATTGCCACCTCCATTTCAAGTACAGATCAAGACTTTTTAGTACTAGAAGAAAATGGAAAGATGCTGGGATTTGCAGGTATTCAATACGATCATCCGGAAAAAGGCATCTGTCGCATTCATAAATTGTATGTACTTCCGGATATTCAAGGAAAAGGAGTTGGTAAAAAGCTTTTGATGGCAATAGAAGATATTGCTCGAAACAAAGGGCTTCATCTGCTACACTTGAATGTGAACAAAGCGAATAAAGCTGTAGAATTCTATAAACACAACGGATTTGTCGTAGCTGAGACAATCGTTTTGGATATTGGAAATGGTTTTGTGATGGACGATTACATCATGACCAAAGCGCTTTAATCACGCCAATTGTAGTGGAAGATCACCAGTGTAGCACCTTTTCCGTAGGTCGCATAATCCGCATCTACCACTTCGATTTGATCTTGCTTGGATAAATACGTCCGGATCTCGTTCTTCAATACGCCCTCTCCTACACCATGGATCACGACTAGTTTGTGGATCATTCGCTGCTTCGCCTTTTTAAACGTTGCGCGAAATTCTCCCATTTGACGCAACAAGATCTCGGTATTCGACATGCCTCGTGTACTTTCCAAGATCTCTTCAATGTGCAGGTCGATCTCCCACGTTGTTTCTTTGCGCTTGTAACCGGTACGTTCGTGAAATTCCCGGTAATTCGTTTCCGGCTCCAGATCGCTCTTTTCAATGCGAATGCCTTCCGCATCGTATTGTTCAGAATGGATCTTTACCAAATCAGTGAAAGGCAACCAACGATCAAATCCATCAGAATCGGATACCAAAGCGCGCTTCCCTTCGATCTGGAGAATACATCCCTTGCCCTTTTCATGCAAAAAGCCAACCTCTTGTCCAATCTCAAAATGCATATAACTTCGAAATGAAATCAGAATTAAAAATCAGGTAGATCGGTCCGAAAACAGCCGCCAACCAAGCGATGGTCGCTACTATTTTTTGAAAAACACTCAAATCGGTAGTAACCGGCGTAACTAAAATGTTTTTCACCTCTTGTCCTACGATCTGTGCAAACTCATCTTCTTCGGCAACGTCGCGAAACTTTTGCAAATTCGGCGTGTATTCCATTACCTCTTCTTTGATGTGAAAATAGTGCTCGTTCGATAAAGATTCGTAATTGACGTGCACATCTACTTCTTTTTCACGCAAGCTTTTATGGATCAAATACCTGCGATGCATGCCACGCACCTGAAATCCCATCAAAAATCCGAAGATCATGACACCATACATTTCGAAGAAAAAGCCCAGTGCGATCAATCCCATCGAGGCCGAAAATGCAAGAATTACTTGTAACAGTTCTGCTCGCCCAAACAACAATACTTGCAAGATCTTACCACCATCCAGGGGCTGAAAAGGCAATAGATTTACTACATTCAATACGAATGAAAGCATCGCCACTTCTCCCATCCAAGGGATATTCCATTGAATAGCCAACAACCAGAAAACAGTTCCCAACACAATTCCGGGAAACGGTCCCGCCAGAATCACCAATAAACTCTGGCGCTGCGAATAATGTTTTTTTGTTCCATGTACAAATGCGCCCATCAAGGGGATGAACAACATGCGCACGTTTTCATAACCAAACAATTTCATCATCAGAAAATGTCCGCCTTCATGCAGCAGGAGCACGGCAAGAATTTGAATCAAAAACCAATAATCGCCTCCGAAGAGCAACATGAATGTCAGCGCGAAAAGCAGCACGGAAAACACCGTTACCGCCACGTGTCCCTTTTGAGGGGCAGGCTGTTCCAATTCCGGTTTTTGTGGATAATAACTTTCTACAGGCTCCATGTTTCAAATATATGGCTCTAAACCAGCAAATGCAATCAATTGTTTGGTTGATCGCTAACTTTCTCCCACAACACGAGTGTTTTATCATCGCTAGCTGTCACAAAACCGGTATTGCTGAAGTCTGACAGGGCATTCACCGAACGCGTATGTCCACCCTCTTTGTGTGTGAGTTTCTGTATTACTGCATCCAATCCTTCCGACCAGATCTTGATGCTTTTGTCCATGGAGGCGGTAACCCAAAATCCATTTCCTTTCAACAAACCGTAAATACTTTGATAATGTGCCGGGATGCGCTTCAAAATACTTCCGGTCAAACGATCCAAAAGCACGAGGTGTGCATCTCGTCCTGCTGAGATCAGAGTATCTCCATCAATTGCGATCGCGTTGACTTGAGTTTCGTGCAGTTTCCAACGATTGGTCTCATTGAACGTTTCTTCATCAAATTCGAGCACCATTCCATTAGCACAACCGCAATAAATGTGTCCCTGATGATTACTTAGTGCTTTGATCTTTCCGCATCCCAAGGGAAATGAAAACAATTTCGTTCCGTTTGGTGCGATCAAACATAAATTCCCGGCATCGTCACCGAACAAGATTCCCTGTTTTGTTAGCAGCAAGGAAAAAACGGCATTTCCGGAGAAATTATATTCCCACAACAGCTGTTTTTCCTGAGTGGACACCGCAGCTACCGTACCGTTGGCCGTACCGATATAAAGCACCTGCTCATCCAACAACAAACAATACGCTGCCTGCTCGAGTTTGATCGCAAAAGCATCTTGCTGTCCGGTTTTGACGTTCCATCTTGTAACGAAACGATCTCCCGAAGCACTGTAGACGAATTGTTCATCAGCAGCCACTGCGTAGACTGGCGCACCATGTCCGCGAAAAACAGTTCTGCACGAAAATTTCATGATTATTCCTCTTCCGGATCGTCAGAATCCACTTGTTTCAAGCGTTCCGCGTAATCAGCCGGCAAGAATTCGAAGAATGTATCTCCACGCAAGCCCAAACGCAAGCACTCCAAAGGAATGATCTCGTTTGGTGCGATGTTGCCCAAATTTACGTTTGCTCCAAACAATTTAACGAACCATACCTGCTGATTCTTTTGCGGTGCTTCCCACAAAATATCCTCCGGTTTCACTTTAGAAATGATCTTGTTGATCAGCATAGTATGCGCTGTTCCATTAGGTCTGAACACACCCACGTTTCCTGCTTCGCGACCTTCAGCGATCACTTTCCAGGAACCGGCTTCCAACTCCGTGCTCATCATTTTGATCCAACGATTTGGAGAGATCAGAATTCCAGAATCCTTTGATCCTACTTCTGAAAGAACGGTTCTTGTTTTGGACAATTTGTGGATCAACTCCAACTTCTCATCGTGGTTGATGATGATCGATCCATCGGAGATTTCTGCCAAGTCCAAGTTGTATTTATCCAACAAACGCAAGTAATCTTCAAACTTACCACGCGCGTAAAACACTTCGAACAAAGTTCCACCAAAATAAGGACGCAAACCAGCCTCGCGGTAGATCTGCAATTTCTCTTCCAAATTGTTGGTTGCATAGGCCGTTCCAAATCCAAACTTGACAATGTCAGTCATGTTGCCGTTTGCCTGGCAAAAATCTTCCGCTTCACGTAGGCTCAACCCTTTGTCCATCATCATAGTAATTCCATGATTTCTTGGCTGTTGCGTACGTTCTGGAATATAGGGTAAAGTAAAATTCATCTTCTAACAAATTAGCTAAACGGATATAGCGAGTTTAGCGGGCCAAATTTACAAATTCTGCGTCATTCAGCAACTCCGGATAGCGCACAAAAAGTTCCTTGGATTTCTCGGCGTCCTTATTCAAACACTCCACGAACATCAATTTTGCATCCTGCTTGTTGCCTGCCTGGTAATCTAGATAGATCAATGGAAGGATCGAAAAAAAGAATTGGTGTTTCTGCACAAATTCATTCACGTACGACCGGGCAATTCCGGGCTTGTGATCCAACAAATAGTCCACGTAATCAAAATAGGCATCTTCGTTGCTTGGCGACAATTCCAAACACTTCAAGTATGCTACTTCCGCTTCCGGTATGAAACCTGCATTTTCTAACGCTCCGGCATAAACGTGATAATACCCATCCATGTCGGGCTCCAATTCGATTGCGCGCTCGATGTAATGCAAACTTTCCTTTGGTTTTCCTTCCAGATCTTTGATGATGCCCAGACCAAGCCATGCTTCACCCAAATACGGAGCCAGCGCCAAACTTTTCTGATAGTAGTCCCAGCTCACCTCCAATTGTTCCAAATGCTCGTAGGCTTCTCCCAAATAACAATACGTCAGCGCATCTTCGCCGTCCAACTCGATACAGCGCAAAAAAGATTCAATCGAATTTTCGTATTGGTCTAGCGTCAGTTGCGCATTGCCCATATTGAAATACGCCGGTGAAAAACGATCATTGATCGCCACACAGTATTCGTAAGCGGTGATCGCATCGGCCCATTTCTCTGCTTTGGAATAGGTATTTCCCAAATTGTACCAAGCCGTGAAACTGTAAGGATTCTCATTCAGGAAATGCGTGTAGGAATCAATCGCACGCTGCACATTCCCGATTTGATCCAAGCAAAAAGCCAATTCATACAACGCTCCTTCATTCTTCGGATTAACGCGCATAGCTTCCTCCAACACTTCCACCGCCCCTTTGAAGTCTTTGAGTTGCTCCAATTCGTTAGCCAGATCCAAATAGATCTCGTCTTTGTCCTCGCGTTCCGCCAATTCTAATGCTTCCCGGAAATAACGCACCGCACGTTTACTATCGCGCAGCTGACTGAAGATCGCGGCTTTCGTTAATTTCAACTCCATACTCGCCGCTTCCTTCTCTTCCGCCTCGTCCAAAAGCAACAAAGCTTCCTTCAGCTTGCCGAGACCCGACATTGCCTGCGCCTTGCGGATGTAAAACATGGAATGAAACGGATATTGTTGTATCCCTATCTCGGCGGCACTTTCTCCTTTGGAATAAGCACCATTCATCAAGTAATGATCGATGATCGCTTCTAAACGATCACTGTCAAAAAAACCAACGGAACCTTGCTCTAACTGGGACTCAAAACGTTGTAGATCCTCATTGAGATGGTTTTCATTTGCTTCGTCTTCCCAATCAAACATAGCCGTGCATTTAAGTATAAAGGTAAGCATAAACGGCGTGTTTTTGGAAAGAAATAACAGAAGTTTATGAACAAATTTCTAACGCACTTCACAATATTGTTTGCCTTTCTCGTTCTTACCTTCTGATTGAAAATTGTACTTTTACCCTTCATGAAACGCATCAAAAACAGTATTCTTACCTGCTTTCGCCTCATCGGTTTGGAACTTGCTGTGCTGTTCGTCTTTTTGTTTACACTCAATAATTTTCAAGATAAAACCCCCACGACTCTAAACGCGGATGGAATTGGCTATTACGAGTATTTGCCTTCTGCATTTATCCGTCACGACCTGATCCGCAAGGATATCCCGTTGAATAAAACACATCATGCCTACAAAAATCTTCCAGAAAACATCGGCTACGTGGAGATCGATGGGCGCATGGTGAATAAATACCCGATAGGAACTGCTGTACTCGAAAGTCCGTTCTTTTTTCTGACGAAGTTCTTTAGCAGCGACAAAGAAAAAGCGCTGACCGGTTACGAGCCAGCATTTCAGCGATCGATGCAAATAGCCGCCATCTTCTACCTATTTTGGGGACTCGTTTTTATCAAACTCCTGTTACGCCAATTCAACATCAACAGTTGGATGATCGCCTTGGGCCAAATTTTGTTACTTCTGGCAACGCCGGTCATCTTTTACGCCAGTGCCGACGCAGGATTCAGTCATGTTTATTCCTTCTTCGCAATAGCGGCATTCGCCTACTTTGCCAAGCGCTTTTTCACGATTCCGGAAACGCGCACTTTTCTGTGGGCTTGTGTTTTCCTAGGATTGATCTTGTTGATCCGACAGATCAATGTCCTTGTAATCTTTTCACTTCCTTTTCTTGCCGGAAGCTGGCCTGTTTTCCTGGCTGGAATGCGCGCGATTCTTGGATCAAAAACACGCATCATCAGCGGAATTGCGATTGGCTTTCTGCTGCTGACACCGCAGTTGATCGTGTGGTACTTGCAAACCGGACATTGGATCGTTTACTCGTATCAAGGCGAGACCTTTGACTTTACGCAGCCGCATTTTTTCGACATCCTGTTTTCGTATAAAAAAGGCTTATTCGTTTACACACCACTTTTCTTTATCGCGATTGTCTTGAGTTGTTTCTGGGCATTTCAACGGAAATGGTACCTGTTTCTGTCTTATTGGTTCTTTTTCACGATCATCACCTATGTCTTGTCCTCGTGGTGGTCGTGGTTCTACGGCTGTAGTTTCGGCATGCGCGCTTTCATCGATTTTTTTCCGATCCTGATCCTTCCGCTACTAACGATTCCTAAAAATTGGTCCCTTTTGGGTAAATCCGGACTGTTTACGCTGTGTTTGCTGTTCATTCCAGTGAATCTGATCCAATCGAATCAATACAAGCGCTTCATCTTGCATTGGATCGATATGGATAAACAAAAGTACTGGCAGGTTTTCTTGAAAACAGATCCAAAATACCAGGGATTGATCTGGAAGCCGGTCGTTGAAGCTACCAAATACCGCACACTTGAAACATTTAGTCTGAACGAACTGCGTATCCAAGAATCGGGAGAACAGGTGTTAGCAGATTTGCGTATCGACACCCTCAACGAGTTGGATCAACTTTCCCTGATCAGCTGGGAATTTGAACATACTTTTCCTGAAAAAAGCGATGTCCGTTTGCGACTCACCATTGCCGACAGTAGCTTCACACACGTCATGTTCAGTCACGAGATCCCGTTGATCCATTTCCAGAACACAGGATTTGATCAAAAGCAACGTGGTACATATCCCTTTACCTTCGCACAGTTGCCAACAGGTGCTGCAGTCGTTCGCTTAACCGCCATTTCTGATGAAAAAACCGTCTTGAAAAACGGAAGTGTCCGATTGTTTGGTCCGGTGCAACAATGAATTGGCAACCTTAGTTTTTT
>CAYRVL010000038.1:18447-20678 GCA_964427665.1 uncultured Fluviicola sp.
GCAGAATAATTCATGCCAGCTTGGCGAGATTCAAATGTCTGGAAAGCCTTTCTGTACCAACGTGCATCCGTTGCTTTCTTATTCAAGTTTTCATGCGTTATGACATCGTAAATCTCCCCTTCATACCAAGGTTCGATGCTGTAAATACTGATTCCAAAGTATTCAGCGCGCTCCATGATAATGACAAAATCAGCTGCGGAGAAAAAAGGAACATTCTCCTTTTCGAAACCATCTTTCAATTTTTTCAACCCTTTAAAAACGTGCTGATCTAAAAATTCTTGTTGTTCCATGTGTCTTGTTTTCTAGTAAAAAAGCGGCCCCGAAGAACCGCTTTTCAATTTTCACTTTTCCATTTTCCATTTCCTTTTACCTGCCCTTCTCGATACAAATGATTCGTTCCTCGTCATTCACTCGAAGTGACAGGGAAAGGAAATTATTTCCCCGCGCGTTTGCGATCTGTTTCTTTCAGCAAGATCTTACGGATGCGTAGATTTTCTGGTGTTACCTCTACATATTCATCGCCTTGGATGTATTCCAAACACTCTTCCAACGAGAATACTTTTGGTGGTGCCAAACGCACTTTATCGTCTGCTCCGGATGAACGCATGTTCGTCAACTTCTTCGTCTTCGTTACATTCACACACAAGTCTCCTGCGCGTGAGTTCTCACCAATTACCTGACCTTCGTAAATGTTCTCATTCGGGAAAATGAAGAATTTACCACGATCTTGCAAGTTGTTCATCGAGAACGGAATGGATGTACCCAATTCCAACGAAATCAATGATCCATTTTGACGTCCAGGAATTTCACCTTTGTACGGTTGGTATTCCAAGAAACGGTGTGTCATGATGGCTTCACCTGCTGTTTGTGTCAACAAGTAGTTACGCAAACCAATGATTCCACGCGAAGGGATCTGAAATTGAATGATCATACGCTCGCCTTTTGGCTCCATATTCGTCATTTCTCCTTTTCGCTTCGTTACCGCTTCAACAGCCGTTCCGGAAAACTCTTCCGGAAGGTCGATCGTCAATTCCTCCACCGGTTCGCATTTCACGCCGTTGATCTCTTTGATGATCACTTGTGGCTGACCAACTTGCAATTCGTATCCTTCACGACGCATCGTTTCGATCAAAACCGATAAATGCAGTACTCCGCGACCGTAAACGATCCACTTATCTGCTTTATCTGTCTCAGAAACACGCATTGCCAAATTCTTTTCCAATTCCTTGTGCAAACGCTCTTGAATGTGACGAGAAGTCACGAATTTCCCTTCTTTACCAAAGAATGGTGAATCGTTGATCGAAAACAACATGGACATGGTTGGCTCGTCCAATTCGATAGTTGGCAACGGCTCCGGATTTTCAAAATCACAGATCACATCACCGATCTCAAATCCTTCAATTCCGGTAACTGCACAAATATCTCCAGCCTGAACTTCAGATACTTTCTTGCGCTCCAATCCTTCGAATACGAACAATTCTTTTATGCGGTGTTTTTCTTGCGACCCATCGCGTTTTGCCAAAATGATCGGTTGGTTTTCTTTCAATTCCCCACGGTTCAGACGTCCGATCGCGATACGACCAACGTAAGTTGAGAAATCCAAAGAAGTGATCAACAACTGGGTATTTCCATCCTCGATCTTACGTGGTGGGAAATATTCCAAGATCTTATCCAAAAGTGGTGTAATAGATGTTGTAGGTTGTTTCCAATCTTCCGACATCCAACCATTTTTAGCAGAACCGTAGATTGTTGGGAATTCCAACTGCTCTTCGTTTGCATCCAATTCGAACATCAGATCGAATACTTTTTCGTGTACTTCGTCCGGTGTACAATTGTCTTTGTCTACTTTGTTGATCACCAACAACGGTTTGATCCCCATAGACAAGGCTTTTCCAAGTACGAAACGCGTTTGCGGCATTGGTCCTTCGAAAGCATCCACCAACAAACAAACTCCGTCTGCCATGTTCAATACGCGTTCAACCTCACCTCCAAAGTCGGCGTGACCTGGAGTGTCGATGATGTTGATCTTTGTTCCTTTGTAAGTCACGGAAACGTTTTTGGAAACGATGGTAATTCCACGTTCGCGTTCCAAATCGTTGTTATCCATGATCAATTCGCCTGTAGGACGGTCGCGCTCGTTGATAACCTGTCCTGCTTCAATCATTTTATCAACCAAGGTCGTTTTACCGTGGTCAACGTGTGCAATAATTGCGATGTTTCTAATTTCCATT
>CAYRVL010000038.1:20778-22457 GCA_964427665.1 uncultured Fluviicola sp.
CCGCGCTCTTGACGATCTCCACGATCTTTTCCGCCCATCACGTTCAAATCACCTGCGCGATCGTAGTATTCAATAAATCGGTTGAATTCAGCAGAAACGAATTTCTTGATTATATCTTCTTTCGAGAAATCCTCGAAATCTGCCATCACTTGTTCCATAAACGGAGCGATGTCTTTCTCGCGCACTTCTGTTTCTTTCACTTTTGCGATCAGTTTATTCAACTGAATACCGCAAATTTCTTGTGCTGACGGGATCAATGCCGGAGTAAAGTTCATACGGATCTGACGCTCAATCGCCTTGATCTTGTATGACTCACGCGTATTGATCAACACCAATGATTTACCTTGACGGCCTGCGCGAGCTGTACGACCAGAACGGTGCGTGTAATTCTCGATATCGTCCGGCAAGTTGTAGTTGATAACGTGTGTAATGTTATCCACGTCGATTCCACGCGCAGCAACGTCTGTAGCTACCAATAATTGGATCGAACGATCGCGGAATCGCTCCATTACACGGTCACGCATCGCTTGAGAAAGATCTCCGTGTAGTGGCTCAGCACTATAACCGTCTTTCATCAATTTTTCGGCAACCGTAGCCGTTTCATTACGCGTTCTACAGAATACCAATCCGAAAATCTCCGGGCTTGCATCGATCAAACGCTTCAATGCGTCGTAACGATCTTTTTCCTTTACACAATAATAGATGTGCTCGATATTCTCGTTACTTTGATTCTTATGTCCAACAGTAACCTCCAACGGGTCTGTCATGTAGTTTTTTGCAATTTCAGCTACCTCTTTCGGCATTGTTGCTGAGAACAACCAAACACTTTTCGTGTCAGGAGTTGCATCCAAGATCTCATCGATATCCTCTTTGAAACCCATGTTCAACATTTCGTCAGCCTCATCCAACACAACTGTTTCCACAGTTTGCAGGTTGATCGCTTTGCGATTGATCAAATCGACCAAACGTCCCGGTGTCGCCACCACGATCGTTGCACCACGCTTAATTTCCGTGATCTGGCGACGGATATCCGTTCCACCATACACAGCTACTACTCTGATTTTTGGATCGAATTGTGCGAATGCTTCTAAATCTTTGGAGATCTGAAGGCATAATTCCCGAGTGGGTGCAATAATAAGTCCTTGTGTTTGATTTGGTCTGTCAGTGACCTTGTGAATTAGCGGTAAACCAAATGCTGCGGTTTTTCCTGTCCCTGTTTGAGCGAGTCCGACAAAATCGCTCTCTAATTGTAATAAGTGCGGAATGGCACTTTTTTGGATCGGAGTTGGTTCTGCAAAACCCATTGCTTCTATCGACTGCAGAACTTCCACTCGTAATCCGAGATCCTTAAAGCTCATAAAATAAATTAATCACCGATCAACGTCGATCGGCGGCGCAAAGATACGACCTTTTTTTTGAAGCATGTTAATGAAACTCGAAACAACTGTTAATAAAATAGATAAAACCATGAAAAACAACTGTTTAACTTGGTATCCAAATCGCCCAATTGGTAAATTACTAGAAAGTAAGCACAATGATTTAAACCAATTTTTTATGCATCTGACCTTCTCGTTTTTCAGGCATTCTCTTTACTTTTAGCGCAAGCATGAATCTTTTAGCGCAAGCATGAATCCTGATGACCTTCCATTAGTCGTGTTCTACAACGTAGAGAATTTATT
>CAYRVL010000038.1:22557-25048 GCA_964427665.1 uncultured Fluviicola sp.
CGGAATTGGTCGTTTTCGTCAATCACTGGCCATCGCGCAAAGAAGGTGAACAGGTCACGTTCCCAAGAAGAAAAGCCGCGGCTCACCTACTCCGCAAACGAATCGATGAAATTTTAGTAGCGAATCCTTTGAACAATATTTTGGTCATGGGAGATTTCAACGATAAACCAATAGACAAAACGGTACATGAAATCTTACGCGCTAAAGGACAGCACGAATTGAAACCGGGCGATCTGGTGAATTTGTTGATCGAAGAAGAAAAAAACGATCTAGGTACGCACATCTTCAGAGATGACTGGATGGTTTTTGACCAACTCATTGTTTCTCAAGGACTGCTACAAGGTCGAAACGGACTGGAAATCCACAAGAGCAATGCGTTTATTCTGAAAGACGAACGACTATTGATCAAACGCGGAAACGACATCTTTTTAAATACAACCTATGCCGGCGATCGCTATGTGGGCGGTTTTTCAGATCATTTGCCGGTATATTTGCGAATCAAGGTGAAATCGAAAAAAGCATGAAACAAGCCATTGAAACAGTCGACCAATACCTCCTTCAATTTTCGGAAGGCATACAGGATCGCTTGCGCGCACTGCGTGAACACATTTTGTCGCAGTATCCGGATGTTGTAGAAGGAATTTCTTATTCCATGCCAGCTTACAAACTGAATAAGAAACCTTTGGTGTATTTCGCTGCTTATGAAAAACACATTGGCGTTTACGCAACACCGGGAGCACAAGCAAAAATGTCGAACGAACTGAAACACTTCAAGCAAGGGAAAGGATCCATACAATTCCCAAATGATCGGGATTTTCCGATGGAACTAATTACACGTGTGATCGCTTGTAGAGCGGCTGAAATCACCAATTCGTGACTTGTCAGGATTCGTGCGAGCAAACATTTTCGCTTAACCCTTCATTTTTAAGTCGTTCCCTTGATATTCAAAGAAATTATTCATTACCTTTGCAGGCCTTTTTAAGGGCAACCCCTGTTTTCTCGCAGCAGCAGGGTACGTAAAACAACTTTCGAGATTGGCGAGAAGTCTTGAAATACAAGTAATTAAAGCCAAGATGGCAAAACAAATTAACGCGCAGGGATCTGCGGATTTTGATTGGGACGCATTAGCGTTAGACGGGTACACGCAAATTCAACGTTCTGAGTTATCAGATCGTTATGCAAATACCCTTACTTCTATCAACGAGAAAGAAGTAATTGAAGGAACTGTTATTGCAGTGACTAAAAAAGAAGTAATCATTAACGTTGGTTACAAATCAGAAGGTGTTGTACCTGCTTCTGAATTCCGTTACAATCCGGAATTGAAAGCTGGAGACACGGTTGATGTATTCGTTGAGTGCCAAGAGGACAAGTCTGGACAATTGGTAATTTCTCACCGTACAGCACGCATGCACAAGGCATGGATCCGCGTGAACGATGTATTGCGCACCGGAGAAGTGATCACTGGATATGTGAAGTGTCGTACAAAAGGTGGTTTGATCGTAGACGTATTTGGAATCGAGGCGTTCTTGCCAGGATCTCAGATTGACGTGAAGCCTATCCGCGATTACGATATCTATGTTGGAAAGAACATGGAATTCAAAGTGGTGAAGATCAACCAAGAGTTCCGCAACGTTGTTGTTTCTCACAAAGCGCTTATCGAAGCAGAATTGGAAGAACAAAAGAAACAAATCATCAGCGGCCTAGAGAAAGGACAAGTATTGGAAGGAACTGTGAAAAACATTACTTCTTACGGAGTCTTTATCGATTTGGGTGGTGTAGATGGTTTGATCCACATTACAGATCTATCTTGGGGACGTGTTAATCACCCAGAAGAGATCGTTGAATTGGATCAGAAATTGAACGTTGTAATCTTGGATTTCGATGACGACAAAAAACGCATCGCTCTAGGATTGAAACAATTGCAACCACATCCATGGGATGCTTTGGATACAAACTTAGCTGTTGGTGACAAAGTTTCCGGAAAAGTTGTTGTATTGGCTGACTACGGTGCGTTCGTTGAGATCGCTCCAGGTGTTGAAGGTTTGATCCACGTTTCAGAAATGAGCTGGTCACAGCACTTGCGTTCAGCACAAGATTTCATGCAAGTTGGAGATACTGTTGAAGCAGTTATCTTGACATTGGATCGCGAAGAGCGTAAGATGTCTTTGGGTATCAAACAATTGATGCCAGATCCATGGGCTGAGATCGAAGCAAAATACGCTGCTGGAACAAAACACAAAGCAAAAGTTCGCAACTTCACTAACTTCGGTGTATTCGTTGAGTTGGAAGAAGGTGTTGACGGATTGATCCATATTTCTGACCTTTCTTGGCAGAAGAAGATCAAGCACCCATCTGAGTTCTGCAAAGTTGGAGACGAGATGGAAGTGGTTGTATTGGAGATCGATCGCGAAAACCGTCGCATTTCTTTAGGTCACAAACAATTGGAAGAAAATCCATGGGATGTATTTGAAACTATCTTCGGAGAAGGTTC
>CAYRVL010000039.1:0-3626 GCA_964427665.1 uncultured Fluviicola sp.
ATTTCGAATGAAAAATAACAAAGTCGCTGCCTATTTGATTCCCGGTGCTTTTCTAATCTATTTTGGTTTGGACGGTTTGGATAAATTTAGCATTCTTTATAATGGTTTAGCCCTAACTCTCGGCGTATTTTCTGTTATCATAGGTATAGTCCATTACGTTAAGGAAAAGAAAAAAAACACATAACGGAACCAACCCAAAAGTAGTGGACCGGAGGTTAAATCAAGCTTTTTGTAAATGGAGGTTATTTTGATGGTCCCGATTTATATGACACAAGTATGATTAAACTTGGTTTGCATGATGACATAAACTTATCAAAAAAAAAACTAAATTCGGAATCGCGTTTAATAAACCCGGAACGGTATTTAACCGGGAATCACAAATCACACGAACGATGACTACTATGAAAAAAATGAATTTCACCCTGATCAGTTTAGCCATACTTTTCAGCACTAGCTCGCTTATTTTGAGTCAAAAAAAGACTTCGCGTTCTTTTGAAAAATCAATCGTTTTGGAAATTGCTTGCAACACGGACTCTTCGCTGTTTGCTCCTTATTCCAATGCCTGGTTAGAGTCTTGGATATACTCTGGAACAGTAGTCGAAAGCTCTGGAACAATATTATTGGATAAGGACAAATACCTCGCAGCTTTCACTAAACGCAACGAAAATTTATGGACGCTGCTGCATCCCCAAATCATTCAGGGAAAACTGACAATTTACAGTCCATACGATCCGGGTTCATTCACGGTCTTTGACAATGGTGAGCTGCGGTATCCAATCAAAGGAAATGGTCCAAATGACAACTTCTTGAATGCATCGGTGATGCGAGATCAATTGTGTTATTATCTCGGACGTTTTGGACCGCAACCATCTTTTCCTATAGTAAATATGAATGGTGAAGACAGTGTTCTTACCTTTCCAGATGGTTCGATCTCTTTCGTGTATCCACCGCGAGATTACCTCTGGTATCAAGATAAGGAAATCGTGAAATACAAAGTTCGCATACGTGTAATCGTGAATGAACAAGGCAAAGAAACGAAGCGCACCATTCAATCCATAGCTCCGGTAGTCGCGGAACAGGAAAACGGTGAGATCAACAATGGACGAGAGTTATTCTGGTTGGATTACAATGAAGTGAAACCCTTGCTTAAAACCGGATATTTCTTTGATAAACAAGGTAAGCCAGTTACTTATTTGAAATATATCGAAGGACAGGTGAGAGATCACAAAGTGGCGAACTAATTCGTAGAAACTTTCGCATTCGTCAGTCCCGAAATAATCTTACCCGCATTGACGACACACATTGGCGCCTGTTCTTTCACCCAAGAGCAAGCGCCTTTTTTTTTGGCACGTAATAGATCGAAAAACGAAATAAATCGAATCACATTTCCACTTCGCGCAACCAGTAGTAAAATTTCTCGTTGGATGGCGACATGGTTTCTAAACGGAAAGATGGACGCTCGTAGGCAGTCATTTTCACTTGTAAATTCAGAATGATCTCTTCGCGCGACACGATCAATTCCAGGTATTCGTCTTCGATCAAACTCGAAATGAAATTTTCCAAGGTTGTTTGATCCACGCGCAATCCGTTGCACGCAATGATCTCGTCGCCTACACTGATTCCTGCATCTTCAGCTGCACCACCGGAACGAACCGTTTTAACCAAACATTTGCCGTTGTCTTGCGAAAAACTTGCTCCAAACGAAGCCATTGGTTTCCCGGTGTACGTTGCCTTCACTCCTACTTTCGAAAACACGCTGTTGAAATCCGGAATCTCGGTTCCATTCACATATTTCGCAAAGAACTCATCCATGTTTTGCTCCATGAATGTTTCCAAGGCCTTTTTGAATTCAGCTTCGGTAAAACCGCGCTGTTTTTTGATGTAAAACTCCTCGTATAAGTAACGCATGAAATGGTCCAAACACTTTTTCGCATTGAACTTATCGATGATCATAGCATCCAGTAAGGAAGCCAACATGGCACCACGCGAATAGTAGGTCATGCCGGTATTCGAACTATTCTCATTTGGTCGATAGCCTTTGATCCAAGCATCAAAACTGGAATGCGCAACGGGTTGTACACGCGATCCCGGTGTTCCTTCTACGTAATTGATCGTACTCTGTAGTTTGCGCAAGTAATCTTCTTTGGAGTAGAATCCGGCGCGAACCATCAACAATTCGTCGTAATACGAGGTAAATCCTTCCATGACCCACAACAGCGATGTGTAATTCTCCTCGTCGTAATTGAATGGTCCTAATTCGATCGGACGGATGCGTTTGACATTCCACAAATGGAAATATTCGTGTGCCACCAAGGACAAGAAATCGTTGTAATTGCTGCCATAAGTCCAGCGATTTACACTCAAAACCGTAGAATTCGCATGCTCCAAACCACCTTGTCCATTGATTACGTTGTGAATGATGAAGGTGTAATTTTTATTCGGATTCACACCACCAAACACGTCATTCGCTGCAGTCACAATGCGTGTCATATCGCGTTGCAATTCCGTCATGTCATAATTCCCCATGCCGTAGATCGCTACTTCGTGATTCGTGTTTCCTACATTGAAATAGAACACTTCCTGATTTCCGATCTCGAGCGGAGAATCTACCAAAACATCGTAGTTTTCAAAGGAAAAAGTTGTAGATCCATCCGTTTGTACACTTTCTGTACTACGCGGTAAAGCGGTAGAGATCGTCGAAAAGGATTTATACGGATGCACCGTTAATTTACCACCCAATTGTTTGTAACCATCTACATAACAGAATACGCCTGAACCGGAAACAAAGCCGTGTGACAGGTCCAAAAACGACGTACGCACCGATAACTCAAATGCATAAACTTCGTATTTTACTTTTACTTGTTTTGCTTTTCCTTTGGAGATCTTCCACGCATTTTTGCTTGTTTTATTTACTGCAAGGACATTTCCTTTTTCGTCAAAGGCTTTTACTATGTTCACATTCTTGGCAAATTCGCGCACCAAATAAGAACCCGGAGCCCAAACCGGCATTTTCACGGTTATATCGTTCCCTTTGAATCCGCTCAAGTCAATTTCTACCTCGAAATAATGATTCTGAGGTTTACTCATTCTTAATGTGTAGTTAACACTTTGTCCGTAAGCGTGGGTTGCAAAAAGTAGTAGAAATAAAATTAATCTGCTCATAGCTTTGTTTTGGAGGTTAAATATACCGATTTAGGGATAAAAAACGTGTACCCGGTGCGCAATTGGTCAAGTTTAACACGCAACTTACACTCGCTTTACACCCATTCGAAATGATCTGACGAATTTTGCAGGGTCTTAGTTCTATGAAGCGCATTTTGTATATCATTTTCGGGATTTTGTTGGTTCTGGTTACTGCACTGATCGGTGTTCAGATCCATTTCTCGGGTTTATCGAATCAAGATCGGGAAACACTGATCCAGGTTGATCGTATCGGAGAATTGGTCACAAAACACAAAGAGCGCATGCAAGACTTGCAAAAATGGAGTGATCAATACGACCAGATCGCACGCCGACCGATGTATTTTCGGGAAGAAGCGAAGCACCATTTTCAAGAATTAGACAGGCAACTTGCAGGTACCGAATTCCCGTCAAAACGCGCGGTTTCCGGTCAGATAATACATTTA
>CAYRVL010000039.1:3726-8479 GCA_964427665.1 uncultured Fluviicola sp.
TTGGGGCTGATCGCCATTCGCCTGATCACGCGACAGGTGAAACACTTGAATGCGGCGATGGAGGCTTTTATTTTCAATAATTATGACTTGGCGACATTACAATTTCAGTCCCTTCCAAAAAACGAGATCGGTCTGATCGCACGACATTTTCTGAAACTAGCTCGAAAGATCCACTCGGATATGCAAGAATTGGAGGGACGTGTGGCACGGAGAACCGCTTCTTTGAACGAAAAAAATGAGTTGCTTTTGAAGCAACATCAAGAAATGTTGGAAAGTTTGAGTTATGCGCGCGACATTCAACAAGCGATCATGACTAGTCGTGAGAAAATACGCCTTTTAGTACCGAATGCACATGTGTTCTATGCACCCAAAGATCAGGTGGGCGGTGATTTCTTTTGGTTGAAAAACCCTACTATCAGCGGAGATCCACACATTTTATTCGCACTTGCGGATTGCACTGGTCACGGTGTTCCGGGCGCCTTATTGAGCATGATCGGTTTGCACTTCTTGGACGATTTGTATGGCAAGGGAATATATGATCCGCCAACACTCTTGGCCGCATTACGCGAAAAGATCAGTCAGCGACTACATGCTGAAAACGGACAACGGCGAGACGGCATGGACATTGCGTTGTTCTCCTTGAACCTCAAAACCGGCAAATTAGTCTATAGTGGTGCGCAAATGCCCTTGTGGATCATTCGCGAAAAGGAGATCTTGGAATTACAACCAACGAAACAGCCGGTTGGATTTTACGAGTCCGCCTCCTTGAATTTCCGGTCCGTTTCGGTTCAACTCGAAGCAAATGATCTATTGCTCTTGTTCACAGACGGTTTAGTGGATCAATTTGGTGGGGAAACAGACAAGAAATGGGGGAAGAAACGTTTGCGAGAAGTGATCCTGAACAACGATTCTGACCTGTTTCAATCCATTTGTCAGGCTCATTACAACTGGAAAGATGCGCAAGAACAAACCGACGATTGTGCCTTTCTTACGATTCCGTGGCAACCGGAGACTCTGGATCTATTTTCAAATACGCGGGATCGAAATGGAAAGAGAAAGGACGCGTTTCGATCTGCTCCACAAACAAGTGCGGGTAATATCGCTGCATCTCTTGATGCATCAGTGCAAAGGGAACATCCGTAAAAGTGCCGTAGAAATGCACATATTCCATAAATTTTCCATGATCAGAAAAGGCTTGAAACAAAGAATCCTCGCATTGATTCCAAACCAAAGGTTCCACACCCGACAAGCGACAGATACGCGGATCGAAGGCCGGTGTACATTTGCTCCAAATCCCATTCACGTATGCTTCTACAAATCCGTGAAACACGATTTCTTCGCGCTGTAAATAATGCGATAATTTCTCTACACCAATGTGATTGATGACGATTCCGAATCCCAATCTGGCAGGAATTCCTACTGCCCGAAAACACGCCGCCAAAACCAGTGCTTTTTCTACACACCACGCCCGTTTATGCGTCAGGATCACGCTAGCTTTCAATGCCGCTGGTCGCAAATCCAAGTGATACGGATCGTACAAAAAATGGTCGCGAACGCGCTCGTACAACATGTTCGCTATTTCAGTCCCAGATCCGTGTTGCGGAAGGTCAGCTAAAAACTGTTGAACCAGTGGATGACGAAAGTCCATCGTTTCGGTTTCTACGAGAAATTGATCAAATGCGCGTTCTTGTTCCATCTTGTACCGCGAAATTACTAATTTCGTATGGTGAGCGATAAAGAAAGACAAACCAAATTGCGGCAAGAATTCGAACACCATTTGAATTCACCACTCCCCTTGCTGATTCGCTTGCGTAATGTGGTATTCGGAAAAGTCAAACCTGATCCCTACACCCAATTCAGTTTTTTCTTTGCCTTCGTCCTTTGGTTTATCCTGTTTTTGTGGTCTGTAATGGGATCCGTTGTGATTCGTGCCCACTTGTGGATCGAAGAGGAAAAGAACATTCAGGTGTCTAAATTGATCGATCAACGGGGTATTGATCTAGGCTTTGAACCGCAATCGTTTATCGGTAGACTGGAAGCTTTTTATGCGCTTGGGATCATTCTCTGGTTAATCGCTTTTGTTGGTTTGATCCTGATGTGGCGTAAGAATATGCGTTTTGTTTGGTTCTTTTTTGGTGGAGCCGGACTATACTTATTGTTCATGTTGGTCATGCTCGGATTTGACTATTGGGCCAACGACACCACTTTATTCGATAAAGTCAGTTATTTTCTACTGGTTGGACACACGGCTTTTTACGCCTACTTCCTGAAGAAAGAACAAGACGGCGAACCGATTCAATTTTTCGGGGTCGATATGAACAACGACGATTAAGCGATACCGAAACGCGCGTGTAGTTCTTTCAACAAATTCTCAACCACTTTATCCGGTTTGTGCAATTCGTTTGGCAAGAAAATGTGTGCTTGTTTGTAAAATTCTTTGCGCCACGTCAATTGCTCCTCGACGAAGGGAAAGATGGCCAAATCGTCTAATTCAGCTATCAACGGACGGATTTCTCGCTCTGTTTTCAAACGACGCGCTAAGGTCTGCAAAGACGCATTTACGTACACTACAATTCCGGCAGCTTTCAAGATTTCCATAGTATTCCCGAAACAAGGCAAGCCACCACCGGTAGCAATGACAGCAGGTTTCATTTCTTGCAGATCTACACAAAATTGATGTTCCAATTCCCGAAAGTAGGCTTCTCCCCTGTCGGCAAAGATCTCCCGGATCGTTTTACCCTCAGACGTTTCGATGGCTGCATCACTATCAATAAACGCGCATCCCAATTGTTCAGCAAGCATCTTTCCGATGGTCGTTTTTCCGGAGCCCATGTAGCCCACTAAAATGATGTGTTTGGTCAATGCCATATCTTACCGTTTATCGTTCCTCTTGCTTTCAATTGTTTGATCACTTCTGCCAAATGCTTCAGATCCGCTTCCGTATTGAAAGCATTGTATGAAAAGCGCAAAAACACGTTGCTGTGTTGCACCATCACCGGAATCTCTATGTTGAATTCGTTGTATAAGGTTTGTTTGAGCGCTAGTGGATCCTTGCATACAATACCGATCGATCCCATTTGACCGATGAATTCATCCGTTACAGGCGCGAGGGGTTCCGTTTCCAGTATATCACATAATTTCGGCAACCAGTGTTGTACTACCTTTCGGTTTTTTTCTGATTCTTGCCACCAGGCATGTTCCTTCATGAAAGCGATCGCACTTTCCAAGCAACAAAATGCTGAAAAATCGCGAGTCCCATTAAACTGATGATGATCTATAAATAGAGATTCTCCGGGATAATCTGCTTGGTAGCCCCAACTGATCAGAACTGGATCCAGCGGCTGCAGATCTTTATTCAGATGCAAAAACGACACCCCTTTTGGCGCCATCATCCATTTGTGACAGGCGCCTAGGTAGGCATCAGCGCCCAATTCGCGCAAATTCAAGGGAATATGCGCCGGAGCATGCGCCCCGTCAATGATCGTGATCAATCCGCGTTTCTTTGCTTCCTCAACGATCTCTTCGACAGGCAATATCAAACCGGTCACAGACGTGATATGACTGATGAATACCACTTTTGTTCGTTCCGTATAACCAGCCCAAAATTCATTCAAAAAATCAGCTTTGGAACGAATTGGCAAAGAAATGGGAGACTGAACGTAAGAGGCTCCTTTTTCCAAGCAGTAAAAATTCCACGCGCGATCGCATGCTCCGTATTCCAGGTTTGTCGTCAGAACCTCGTCTCCTTGCTGCAAATTCAATCCACGCGCTAAGATATTCACAGCATACGTTGGATTTTGCACTAACACGATGTCGCTCGGATCGGCATGCAGGTATTCAGCCAGTGCTTTTCTGTTGTTAACGACTCGTTTCGGACCGGTAACGGTGATGAATTGAACGGGTTCCGCCTCCAACTCGCGCTGAATAGCTTGGTAAGTCTCGAAAATGGGTTTGGGCGTAGCACCGAAAGATCCAAAATTCAAGAATGTAATATCTGGTCGCAGAAGGAACTGTTCCTTCATGATTCAACATGTTTCGTCCAGATCTGCACCAATTCGATCAGGGTATCCACCGCTTTTTGCATGTCTTGTACGCTCACGAACTCATGACGAGAGTGGATCGCCATTTCACCAGTGAAGATATTCGGACATGGCAGACCCATGAACGACATACGTGAACCATCTGTTCCCCCGCGGATGATCGTTGGGCGCGGCGTAACACCTGCCTGTTCCATGGCCAGAATGGCGTAATCCGTCACGAAAGGCACATCGCGAATGATCTCTTTCATATTGCGATATTGCTCTTGAACTTTACAGCTATAGGCAGCACCTGGAAATTCGGCGATCGTTTCCTTCATATAATTTTCCAAACGCGTCTCATATTCCGCTAATTTGGCGGTGTCGTGATCGCGAATGATAAACGAAACTGTTGCCTCTTCCAAGCCGCCCGAAATTGCCGTAGGATGCACAAATCCTTCCCGTCCTTCCGTTGCTTCCGGACACCAGCTATCCTTTGGCAAACGATCTACAAAAGCTGCTGCAACCTTGATGGCGTGAACCATTTTTCCTTTTGCGTATCCCGGGTGTGCACTAACACCTGTGATTTGAAAAGACATGGCATCAGCAGAAAACGATTCATCTTCGATGGCACCTAATTCTCCGGAATCAAGCGTATAACCGAAATCTGCTCCTAATTTTTGCATATCGAGTTGCTCAACGCCTCTTCCCACTTCTTCATCCGGAGTGAACAAGAT
>CAYRVL010000039.1:8579-19176 GCA_964427665.1 uncultured Fluviicola sp.
GGAATCGTTGCATAGACGTATCCCCATTGGTCCGTTTCAGCATCTGAGACACCGATCGCCTTCAATTCCTCCACTAGAATCAGAGACAAGTTCTTTTGCTTTTCCGAGGATGGAAAAGTCGGACTATTTGGGTCTGCAGTAGTATCTACTTGCGCATAACGCACAAAGCGTTCTTCGACGGAATATGGAGCATTTTTCATACGGGTAAAGGTAGCGTTTTTGTAAAAATCCACGTGCAGAATTCATGAATCCATATTGAAAACTTACGTCAATCCAACTCCTAAAAAAGGCTAATTCTCAACATCGATGAACAAATTAACGATCATTTTTCCGGGTAACTTATTAATTTTGATGCATTCCTGTTCAAGCAGTTTTCATAGATGGTCACAATTTTACGTCATATTTTCTTCCTGGTCGCGTTTATATGCACTGGCGGATATGCACACGCTCAGGATGACGTTGAACAGGCGATCGATACCCTATCGGATTCTTTACCGGTAAGAAAAGTAATTGAAATCCCACCGTTCAAACTGTTGGATCCTGACACGATTTCACTGGGCGAACATGATGAGTTGATCTGTGATTCATACACAGCTTTGGGTCAGCCCTGGGTCTACGATGCACTTCATTCATTTAACAGTCGTCGCATGGACAAGTTTGGCGGCTACCTCAATGTCAAGATCAACGAAGGATTGGCAGAAATCCGTAAAAAAGGATTTAATTCGGATATAAAAAAACTATACATTCAGATCGATCCTACGACGTTGACCGTTTTCTGGACAGCCGTTGTTGGACCAAGTTCTGATGGTCGTTGCTACGTCAGTGTCGACAGTCGCGGATCAGCAGGTGGTGGTCTGCCAGCAGTTCTAAAACAGACGCCGCGCATGCATCGCATTCACGCCGGATTGAGACCGGTGAAGCTATTGGAATTCAACGAAAATGTGATCCAGTGTTATGATTGGCACAGCAACCGATTGGACAGTGTTTGTCGCTACGTAAACATCCAGCAACATTTTTTCAAGTATTACGATCCGCGTATTGGGAATTTGATCAGCGTTACCGATTATTCCAAGCAAGAATCGGCTTCAGTAAGTGTTGGCACTCCAGTACCCACGGCGCCTATCAAGAAAGTTAACACTTCACCTACCAGTTACAAGAAGTATACGGTAAAGTCGGGCGACACATTATCTCAGATCGCTGAAAAGCAGCACACCAGTGTGAGTAAGATCAAGAAAGCGAATGGTTTACGTTCCGATATGATCCGAGCTGGTCAAGTGTTAAAAATTCCGAGATAGAACTGATTTTTTCAGAAAGCTACTTGTTTGAAATGCTATTTTCTATTAACTTGAATAGGAAAACAAGCAATATGGGATTAATTAAACCTAACGATTACACCAACGATCAAGTTAATTTTTCAGAGATCGGAAAGGCATTGGCTCATCCGGCACGGCAGCGGATATTGATGATTTTGCAAGAGGAACAGTTCGTGCGACCAGTGGATTTAACGCGTGTATTGAATTTGAACGCGGCTACTATTCACAAGCATTTGCATTTCTTATATCGGGCGCAACTGATCACGTCTGATTACAGAATTCACGAATCTTTGTTGAAGTTGGATTTTCAGGGATTGCAGCGGTTGGAGATGATGACGAAGCGGTTGACTCAGAAATTTAGAGAGTAGCGAATTTTCGGGTAATTTGCCGATTTTGCCAATTTGCCATATGGCAAATTGGCAAAATCGGCAATAAATTGTCATCGATGCCCTCCGGCAAGTCGAAGCAACCCATCCATATCCGAAACAAACACCTTACGCGTCTGCACATCTATAAGCCCCTCTTCCTTGAAATCCTTCAACAATCGAATCAACGTTTCTGTAGCTGTTCCCACAAAATTGGCAAGATCCTCTCTAGTTAAATTGATCGGCTCTTCCCCATAAACATCCTGCAAGATTGTCAACGCATAGGCCAATCGCTCACGTACCGACTTCTGTGCCAAATTCGTTATGAAAATAGCACGCTCGCCCAATTCTTTCGACAGCTCCTTCAATACCGCATTGCGCATACCGGTGTTACTGTCCAGCATATTCAAAAAATCTTCCTTGGAAACAAAACAAATATTGGCGTCCTCCAGCGTACTGGCTGATAGTTTGTACGGTTCGCCACTCAGCATGGATCGGAACCCAACCACTTCTCCTTCTTTGGCAATGTGCACGATCTGCTCCTTTCCTTCATCACCCAACGCATAGATCTTCACCTTTCCTTGATTGATACAGAAAACTCCGCGCGGATAACTTCCTTCAACAAATAGTGATTGATTCTTTTTATAGTAGTTACAGGTTTTGTGGGAATCCAGATCACACACTTCTTCGTCGCTGAAACCAGAAAAAATACTGTTACTTCGCACAGCACAATTTCCACACGCGACGTGTTTGTGGGATTTGTCTAACATATTTTTGCTCGTTGTATTATACACAAATGTAAAAAAAATACAAATACCCTGAAAGCTGACATGCGTCATTTTTTGCACAATTCTCACTACGTACATTTGTCCAAAATTCATGGTTATGAGCGGAGAAAATTTGGTCGAAAAATACAACGTTCCCGGCCCGCGTTACACCTCTTATCCTACCGTTCCTTTCTGGAAGGTGCAACGATGGGAGACGGCTGAATGGATCACTGTTGTCCAAAAAGGACTTCGAACAACTCATAACAATGAAATCGCCTTGTATATTCACCTTCCATACTGCGATTCCTTATGTACCTTTTGCGGATGTCATAAGCATATTACCACAAACCATAAGGTGGAAGAACCGTACATCAATGCCGTTCTTAAAGAATGGAAATTGTTAAATGAATCGATCCGAAAACCACTGAAGATCAGTGCCATTCACCTTGGCGGCGGAACACCGACCTTTTTCGCTCCGGCTGAATTGAAACGATTGATCGAAGGGATATTGGAACATGCAATCCTCATTCCAAATGCGGAGTTAGGTTTAGAAGGACATCCAAAATCTACCACAGAAGAACATATCGCTACGCTCGCAGCACTCGGGTTCAAACGCATTTCTTTTGGTATCCAAGATTACGACCCGATCGTTCAAGAAGCGATCCACCGCGTTCAAAGTTTTGAAGAAGTCGCTCATGTTCACCAGCTGTCTCTCGATTATGGCTACACGTCCATTAGTCACGATCTCGTATTTGGTTTACCGAAGCAAAATATCTACGGTTTCAAAAAGACGATCGAAAAAACCTTGGAATTGCGACCTCATCGCATTTCGCTTTACAGCTATGCCCATGTGCCTTGGATCAAAGGTACCGGACAACGCGGATTTGATGAGAATGATCTGCCAAGCGGCGCGACGAAACGGGCGCTGTATGAAATGGCCAAAGAATTATTCCTGAATGCTGGTTACCAAGAAATTGGAATGGACCACTTCGCGTTGCCGGAGGATGAATTGGCCGTTGCCGCAAGAGCACATACCTTGCACCGAAATTTCATGGGATACACCACTCAAGCCTCACCTGTTTTGATCGGCTTGGGAATGTCTGCTATTTCTGATGCGTGGTTCGGTTTTGCACAGAACGAACATTCCGTTAAAGCTTACTTGGAACGGTTGGAGGAAAATGAATTGCCGATCACTCGCGGACATGAGTTGACTTCAGAAGATCTGGAGATCCGTCAACACATCCTGAACCTCATGTGCCATTTCGAAACGGAAATTCCGGTAAAATCGCACATGCATTTCGGAGAGATCATCACACGCCTTTTCCCGATGATCGAAGATGGTTTGGTAACTATTGAGGACAACACCATTCGAATCACTGAAAAAGGGATACCTTTTGTAAGAAATTGCTGCATGTCCTTTGATTCTTATTTGAGAAATCCTATTTCAAAACCTACCTTTAGCCACACTATTTGATCACCACAGAACAGAACGAGCCGTATGGAACCAACATCAAAGAACGAAGCAGATAGTTGCTACCATTGTCATGACCCACTGATCGAAAAACCGATCATCTTCGACAGCCACGCATTTTGCTGCCAAGGATGTAAAAATGTGTACATGCTACTTTCACAACACGATCTTGGAGCTTACTACCAAGAAGGTGAGCGTGTGGGAGTACAACCAACTAAGGATACGGTCCATTTCGATCAACTGGAAGCTCCGGAAGTTCGTAAAAATCTGATCCAATTTCAAGAAGGTTCCATCATTCGCGTGCAATTGCATTTGCCGCAAATTCACTGTGCCAGTTGTATCTACTTGTTGGAACATTTACATAAACTCAATTCGGGCATCAAAGCCTCGTTCGTGAACTTCCCTAAACGTTTGGCAACGATTACGTTTGATGAACAGATCATCTCATTGAAAGACCTGGCTATCCTACTCACAAAGATCGGTTACCGCCCGGATTTTTCCTCCGACAAAGCCAAAACTTCTGGAATTGATAAGCGATTGCTCGTTCAGTTGGGATTCGCAGGCTTCGCTTTTGGCTCGATCATGCTTTGGAGCTTCCCGGAATACCTCGGAATCGATAAAACCTACGAAGGATTCCGTAATCTCAGCGCATACCTGTCTCTATTGGTCTCTATTCCGGTTCTTTTCATTTCAGCTCGCGACTATTTTGCAGCTGCCTGGGGCGGAATTCGTACTAAACGCATCAATTTGGATATTCCGATTGCCATTGGGATCGTTGCCTTGTATGTCCGAAGTGTTGTGGCGATCTTCAACGGTGAAGGTCCCGGATACATGGACTCTTTCGCCGGTTTCATCTTTTTCTTATTGATCGGAAAATGGTTCCAAAGTAAAACCTACCGTTGGCTTTCATTTGAACGCGACTTTAAATCCTATTTTCCAATCGCAGTATTGAAAAAAACGCGACCTGCTGAAGATAAATTCGACATGACACCCATCGAGGATCTGCAAAAAGGAGATCAGATATTCATTCGTCACGAGGAAATCATTCCTACAGATGCTTTATTGCTCTCCGAATCCGCAACGATCGACTACAGCTTTGTAACCGGTGAGGCCGATTGGATCGAAAAAAAGACAGGTGACTTTATCTATGCCGGTGGACGGATCATGGGAAACGGAGTGGAATTATGTGTTGAAAGACCAACAAATCGCTCGGAATTAACACAACTTTGGAACGAACAGGAACGACAAACCGAAACTTCGGAGTTTACGATCCGACAAGATCGCATTTCGGGATATTTCCTATGGACTGTTCTGATCATTGCAGCCCTATCCTCGGTGGCTTGGTGGTTCATTGAACCCCGATTGATCCCGGAGATCGTTACTGCTATCCTCATCGTTGCTTGTCCCTGTGCTCTTGCACTTTCCGGACCGTTTACCTTTGGAAATATGATGCGTAAACTCGGAAATAACGGGTTTTATCTGCGCAACACGACGGTGATCGAAAAAATGCAGACTTGTCAAGTGCTGGTTTTTGATAAAACGGGAACACTCACCAGTACCGAACAGGTAGCTTGTGTGTACGAAGGCGAACCCTTATCAGACCAACAGATCGCTCTAATCGCGGGAATTACGGCACATGCAACCCATCCCTACGCGCAACAGGTTCACCGCTGGGCACTGGACCATCTGGAACAAGATCCAACAACTGTTTCGTTGCAGGAAGTACGCGAAATTTCCGGAAAAGGAATGGCTTACAACGAGGTAAAACTCGGTGCTGCATCCTGGCTAGGTCAGGAAATTGCCGGTAACGAAAGTGTTTCTTTTCTTGCTTTTCATGAACGAGTTGTGGGGAAATTCATCATGGGCAATGAAATGCGTGAAGGAATCGCGCAAACGATCCGAAATCTTGCAGATCATTACGAATTGGTTGTTTTAAGTGGAGACAACGATCACGATCGCGAAAAATTGGAACGTTTCTTCCCGAAAAATACCACCTACCTGTTTCAGCAAAAACCAATCGATAAGAAACGATACATCGAAGAATTGCGCGCAGCTGGAAAACAAGTTATTATGATCGGCGATGGCTTGAATGATGCCGGAGCTTTGCAAGCTGCAACGATCGGCATTGCGATCTCCGAGGATTTGGTCCGCTTTACACCTGCTTCGGACGCGATTCTAAAAGCAGATCAATTATCGAAATTGCACCAATTCTTGCAATACGTACGCGACGGAAAGAACTTCCTGAAGATCTCATTTGCATTTTCCTTGGCATATAATCTCACCGGCTTGACGTTTGCTGTCTCTGGCTCACTCACACCATTTGTTGCTGCAGTGATCATGCCTTTAAGTTCGATTACGGTTGTTGCCTTATCTACTTTTTTAGCCTTACGCAGAAAATTTTAGTGCAAATTGTAAACACTTGTTACAACGTCGCGTTTTGATACATGCACTGCTAGCAGCACGTCCAGTTTTATCTTCTGTTTCAAACAAGGCAAGACCGTTACAACTGAATAAAATCAATACGGAGAAGATCTTGAATATAGCGCAATTTCTTGCGTTCCACGGGTTCTACTAAGCTAACAGAAAGTCCTCGTTTACCGGCTCGCGCTGTGCGACCGCTTCGGTGTGTATAATAGTCCGGATCATCCGGTAATTGGTAATGCAACACAAAAGTCAGATCCTCAAAATCAATTCCGCGTGCTGCGATATCCGTAGCAATGATGTACTGAAAATGTCCCTGATGAAACATCCGGATCACCTTTTCGCGATCGCGCATCCCCATTTCTCCGTGTATTTCGCACACTTTGTAGTCGTTCTGCTTGAGAAAACGTGCCACGTACTCTACATCGCCTTTGGTACGACAAAAAATGATCCCTCGAGCTTTGCGCATGGATTGCACGAATTCGAGTAAAAACATGGTTTTATCATCCTTCTGACATTCCAGGTATTGGTGTTCAATGCGCGGATTGATCACTTCTTTGGTTTGAACAATAGCCCGCGGTGCATCTTTCGATAAATGTTGTCTGATCCACGTGTTCAGATCACCGTGAATTGTTGCCGAAAACAACCATTTTTTATGAAAATCGTTGGTGTATTGGAAAATCTTATCGACGTCCTTCATGAAGCCCTTAGCGTACAATTCATCGGCTTCATCCAGCACGATCGTTTTCACGCGACGTAAATTAACCGCATTCATTTTCAACAGTTCCAGCATTCTACCCGGTGTTGCAACGATAATTTGAGTTGGACGTGACAACCGAAAAACTTGTTCCTCGATCGGTTCACCTCCCATGATTCCCTCGATGAATAACTTCGGCATATACTTGGCCAATTTAAAAAGTGTTTTGGTTGTTTGATTCACCAATTCGCGCGTTGGAACAAGTATGAGCACTTGAACATCTTTATCATTCGGGTCGATACGAGACAATAATGGTACCCCGTATGCAATGGTCTTGCCAGAACCGGTATGTGCTTGTCCGATATAATCTTGATGTTTTTCCAATAAATATCCCCAGGCATGTTCCTGTATCGGCGTTGGTTCGTTAAATCCAAAATCATCCAATCGTTTAGAAAGTGCGGGAATAAGTTTTAGCCGTGTTTTCATATCTCAAAAGTAATCATAACTTTATACACGGCTTTCAATCAAAAAAACGAGCATACTATCTACTTAATAAAGAGAAACTAATCATTGAAAGCAAGCGTACTACTTACCTGAACATGCCAAAAGTTCTTAAAAAAAACTGGAAAACCATTGATACTTAAAACATGATTTATATCAGGTTTTTTGCTAAATAACGTCATAGTTTGCTGTTTGACTTATTTATATCTTTGCTGCATGGGAATGATCTACATAATGCTAATCGTGAGTCTTGTAATGGCCGTGTTCTTCCTGATCATTTTTTTATGGGCAGCGAAGACCGGGCAGTATGAAGACGATTATGCACCCTCCGTGCGGGTTTTGTACGAAGATGAACAAGTAATGCACAACCAAAATCAAAATAAAGATGGAAATACAAACAGTAAAGTACGACAATAAGATTGTCAAGTATTTTGTCTACGCCACGCTCTTATGGGGAGTAGTGGGTATGCTCGTGGGTCTGATAGCAGCCCTACAGCTGGCCTTCCCGGAATTCTTCAATGATTATCTGGGCTTCAGCTTCTTATCATTCGGTAGAATACGTCCGCTTCATACAAACGCCGTAATCTTTGCCTTTGTAGGAAACGGAATTTTTACGGGAATCTATTACTCCTTACAGCGTTTGCTAAAAACCCGTATGTGGAGTGATAAACTATCCTATCTCAACTTTTGGGGATGGCAGTTCATTATTCTCTGTGCGGCAATTACTTTGCCTTTGGGTATTTCCACTTCTAAAGAGTATGCCGAATTAGAATGGTGGATCGATATCTTGATCGCGCTCATGTGGGTTGTCTTCGGATGGAACATGTTCGCTACCATTTTGGTACGACGTGTAAAACACTTGTATGTTGCCATCTGGTTCTACATCGCCACGTTCGTTACTGTAGCCATCTTACACATTTTCAACTCCTTCGAGTTACCGATCAGCTTCATGAAATCATACTCCTGGTACGCCGGGGTTCAGGACGCCTTGGTACAATGGTGGTACGGTCACAATGCCGTGGCCTTTTTCCTGACCACTCCATACTTGGGATTGATGTATTACTTTGTGCCAAAAGCAGCAAATCGTCCGGTTTACTCTTACCGTTTGTCCATCATTCACTTCTGGGCACTGATCTTCATTTACATTTGGGCAGGTCCTCACCATTTGCTTTATTCAGCACTACCTGATTGGGCGCAAAGTTTAGGAGTTGTATTCTCTGTGATGTTGATCGCGCCATCTTGGGGTGGTATGTTGAACGGATTGTTGACCCTGCGTGGTGCTTGGGACCGCGTACGTGATGACGTTTTATTGAAGTTCATGGTAGTAGCCTTGACCTGTTACGGGATGGCTACCTTCGAAGGACCTCTATTGTCTTTGAAATCCGTGAACTTGATCTCACACTTTACAGACTGGACCATTGCTCACGTGCACGTTGGTGGACTAGGTTGGAACGGTATGTTGACCTTTGGTATGGTTTACTGGTTGATCCCACGTATGTTCAAAACGGAATTGTACTCTAAAAAGATGGCCAACCAGCACTTCTGGATCGCTACATTGGGTATCATCTTGTATGCTATTCCGATGTACATCGCAGGTTTCATGCAAGGATTGAGCTGGCAATATTTCAACCCAGACGGTACCTTGATGCACAAAGACTTCTTGGAAACTGTGATCGACATGCGTCCGTACTACATCTTGCGTAGTTTGGGTGGATTACTTTACTTATCCGGAGCTATCATGTGGATCTATAACATCGTGAAGACCGTGAAAAAAGGAAACTTTGTTGCCGATGAAGAGGTAGAAGTTTCCGTAGAACGTCACGTGGCAACAGGAGGAAAAGAATACTGGCACCGCGGAATTGAAGGGAAACCAGTAAAATTCATGTTGCTTTCTATCGTTGTTGTAGCAATCGGAGGGATCGTTCAGATCATCCCAACGATCGTTGTGAAATCAAACGTACCAACTATCGCTGCTGTGAAACCGTATTCTCCACTAGAATTAGAAGGACGTGACTTGTATATCCGCGAGGGATGTAACAACTGTCACTCACAAATGATCCGACCAATGCGTTTCGAAACTGCGCGTTACGGAGAGTACTCGAAAGGTGGTGAAAACGTGTACGATCACCCGTTCTTATGGGGTTCTAAGCGTACCGGACCGGATTTGGCACGTGAAGGCGGATTGCGCGGTAACTTGTGGCATTACGATCACTTCCACCGTCCGAAAGACATTTCTAAAGGTTCCATTATGCCAGCTTACACCTGGTTGCGTGAAAACGATCTGAATACGGAATTACTACCTAAAAAGATCGAAGCTATGCAAACATTCGGTGTTCCTTATCCGAAAGGATATTCTACAAAAGCACTGGCTGACTTGAAAAAACAAGCGCACACCATCGCTGAGGATATCGTGAATAATATGCCGGCTATTGCATTGAAAGGCACTTCGAAGGATGCGAAGATCAAAGAGATCGAAAACAAAGAGATCATCGCAATGATTGCCTACATGCAACGATTGGGTACAGATATTAAAGTAAAACCAGCAAAGAAATAAGTCATGCTAAGATTCATCAAACACCATTTGGCAACTGAGGACGGAGTCATGTACTACGGCCTGTTCTCCCTGCTGATTTTTGTGATCTTCTTCCTAGTTGTTTTTTACCGCATGGTGAGAATGAAGAAAGAAACCATAGAGGAACTGAGCAACATTCCATTCGGACAAGAAGAAACCAATATTCAAAACGAACACTGATGAAAACTATTTTTCTTCCATTCATATTCGTGTTGGCTGGCGCAGTTCAGCTGGCATACGCACAAGGTGAAGCCTTGTTCAAAGCAAAATGTAACACCTGCCACATGGTAGATAAAAATTCTACCGGGCCAAGTTTGAAGGGCGTTAAACAAAAATGGGCAGATGCCGGAGAAGGGGAACTTTTGTACAAATGGGTCACCAATTCCAAAGCCTTAATTGATGGCGGAAGCAGTAAAATGGCTGCCGCGATCAAAGACTTTTCTGCATCTGAAATGCCACCACAGCAAGCTACAAACGAGGAGATCGACCA
>CAYRVL010000039.1:19276-24601 GCA_964427665.1 uncultured Fluviicola sp.
ACTTTTCTGCATCTGAAATGCCACCACAGCAAGCTACAAACGAGGAGATCGACCAGATCTTGGATTATGTAGATAATTACGTGGCCGCGGCTCCCGCTGCAGATGGTCCAAAAACAGGTGATCTTGCAACAACGGCTGAAGTTAAGGTCGTTCCAAACTACGAGGAAAATTTGAATATTTTCTATGCGCTTCTTTTGGTGACAGTTGTACTGATCTTGGCCATTTTGATGTTGACAAACTCCATCATGTCACTCATTAAGTCAGAAACGTTCAAGAATAAATTGAAAGAAAAAGAAAAGAACGATGACTCTAACTTGGGCAAGATCGTGACTATTTTGGTTGTTGGTCTCGGATTGCTCGTACCCATGGACACCTTTGCCTTGGAATTCGTTTCCGGTGGTGAATCTGCGGAAAAAAGCTTGTGGTTGATCGTTGAGAATAGTGATATCTATGCCTTATTGATCATCAATGTGCTCTTGTTACTCGTCGTATTCTACTTGAAGCGTCTCTTCAATAACTTCTACTACATGGTTTATGCAATGCCGGTAAAAACGCGCAAAGAGAAAACCAAAAAAGTTACTAAGATCCTTACGGATGCGGTTGAGATCGAAGACGAAGCAAGCATCTTGATGGATCACGAATACGATGGAATCCGCGAGTTGGACAACAACTTGCCACCATGGTGGGTGTGGGGATTCTATATCACCATCGTGTTTTCTGTAATCTATTTGTTGAATTATCACGTATTCAACACTGCTGATTTGCAAGAAGAAGCATACCGCAAAGAAATGGTTCAAGCCAAAAAAGATATCGATGCTTACTTGAAATCTCAAGCGATGAACGTGGATGAAACCAATGTGACAAAATTGGAAGACGGCGCTGCCCTTGCAGAAGGTAAGAACATCTTCGTGGCCAACTGTGCCGTTTGTCACAAAGAAGGTGGTGAAGGTGAGATCGGACCGAACTTAACAGATAAATTCTGGATCTACGGTAACGATATCAAAGATGTGTTCAAAACGATTAAGAACGGTACACCAAACGGAATGCCGGATCACGCATCCAAATTGAACCCGATCCAATTGCAACAGGTTTCATCGTTCGTATTGAGCTTGAAACCAAAAGCAGGAAAAGAACCGCAAGGTAAAGAATACAAATAAGTCGCAAGACACACATTACGAACGGGGAGTTCGAACGGTTAGGTATAATTTCGGACTCCCCTTTTTCAAACTCAAAGACACGAGCAATGGAAGAGTTTAGAGATCAAATCGCAACGGTGAACGAAGAAGGGAAACGAGTCTGGATTTTCCCAAAAAAACCGAAAGGTGCATTCACCAACAAACGCAAAATCGTCAGTTACCTCCTACTCCTATTTTTATTCGCCGCACCCCTACTCAAGATCAATGGAGAACAACTCTTGCTCTTCAACGTTGTTGAACGTAAATTCGTCATCTTCGGTGCCATCTTCTGGCCCCAGGATTTCTACATTTTTGCAGTATTACTGATCGTTGGAGTCGTCTTCGTCATCTTGTTCACCATCATTTACGGTCGCATCTTTTGTGGTTGGATTTGTCCGCAAACCATTTTCATGGAATTCGTTTTCAGACAAATTGAATACCTCATTGACGGCGATTGGACGGAACAAAAACGATTACGATCTGCACCCTGGACGGGTAAGAAGATCGCAAAACGTGTGACCAAGTTCAGTCTTTTCTGGATCATCTCATTTGTCATCGCTAATACCTTTCTGGCTTATGTCATCGGCACCGATAATTTGTGGAAGATCCAAACAGAACCGATCCAAGATCACATCGGTGGACTGATCGCCTTGGTGATTTTCACAACGCTTTTCTTTTTTGTCTTTGCACATTTGCGTGAACAAGTTTGTACAACGATCTGTCCATACGGACGTTTACAGGGTGTTCTATTAGATCCAAATTCGATGGTCGTGGCTTACGACCATGTACGCGGAGAAGAACGTGCAAAAATCCGCAAAGGTGAAGATCGCGCAGTAGCTGGAAAAGGAGACTGCATCGATTGTAAACAATGCATCCACGTTTGTCCTACCGGAATTGATATCCGCAACGGTACACAATTGGAATGCATCAACTGTACAGCCTGTATCGATGCCTGCGATTTCATGATGGATAGCGTGGGTATGGAAAAAGGATTGATCCGCTTTGTGTCTGAAAATGGAATTAAAAACCGGACCGGATTCCAATGGACAAAACGCGTGGTCGCTTACACCGTTCTTTTAGTGGTCCTGATCGGTGTTTTGTTTACACTACTTATGGTACGCGACGATTTTTCTACAACGATCCTGCGCCAGCGTGGTTCCACGTATCAGATCTCCAATGAAGATCAAATATCCAATATTTTCGAGATCGATTTGACGAATAAAACGAAAAACAAGTATACCATTACCTTGAAACCGGAAGACCCTGCTGCTACGATCGAATTGGCGAACAGCTCACTGAAACTTCCCGGAGAAAAACACGTGAAGGATCGATTTGTGGTAAAAATCCCATACAACAAGATCGAAAATGGCTTGAAGAAAATGGATATCATTATACTTGGCAATGGTCAGGAGATCGACCGTGTAGGAATTAAAATTATTGGACCGAATTATTAACCCACAAAAACGAGCAACATGAATTGGGGAAAAGGAATTGTGATCGGCATGGTACTTTTCATGTCGTTCATTGTCACACTTGTCGTGATCATGATCAATAACGATAGCGATCTGGTAACCGAAGATTATTACAACAAGGAATTGGAGTTCAATCAGCAATACGATGCGATGCAGCATTATGCTGATGCCAAAGAACCCATTACCTTATCTGTAGTAAAAGACACGCTTTTTGTGTTTTTTCCGAAAGCATTTCAGAAAGAAACTGTTTCGATCGAACTGAAACGTCCAAACAATGAAACGCAGGACACACAATTCGATCTGGTGGCAGCTGAAAAGGTCATGATCCCGACAGCAAAGATGCCGAAAGGAGTCTTTGATTGCATTATTACCGGTAATTACCAGGATAAAGCCTTTGAATTCAGTGAATCCGTAACATTGAAGTAACATGTTGTTCCTCAGCGCATTTCTTTTAGGTCTAGCCAGTTCGCTGCACTGCATGGGCATGTGCGGACCGATCGCCATGGCGCTACCTTTGAACCGCAGAAATCGCTGGACTCAGTTAAGTGGTCTATTACTAAACAATCTCGGGAGGGTTTTCACCTATTCCCTCCTCGGTTTGATCTTCGGAAGTATTGGCTTTTCGCTCGACTTGTACCGTTTCTTGCAATTTTCGAGTATTATTATCGGAGTTGCGATGATTCTTCTGGCTTGGCGTCGTCAATTGTTGAAGCATATTGAATTTTCGTCTTCTTCCTTCCAAATGTGGGTTTCCCGAAACATGGGGAAGTTGCTGGCTTCCGGTTCTCCATGGAAGTTGTTTGGGATTGGTGCACTCAACGGACTCTTGCCTTGCGGCATGATATTCATTGCTTTGAGTACAGCGCTTTTGGCTGAAAATACTTGGAATAGTGCACTGACCATGGCTGCTTTTGGCTTCGGTACCTTTCCGGGAATGATTACCGTTGGTTTTTTAGCCAGTCAGTTTTCCCTGAGTTTACGTCAACAATTAAATCGCGTCTTTCCGTATGTCATGACGTTGATCGGAATATTAGTGATCCTACGCGGTTCCAATCTGGGAATTCCTTACCTCTCGCCGAAAGTAGCACAAACTACGCAAACAGAGCACGTTTCCGGTAAAGACCCGAGAAGCTATCAGGTGATCTGCCATACGACGAAATCGGAGGATAAGTAAGATTTTGAGTTAAGTCGTAAAAGGTTGATGAATTTGGGCAGGAACACGCGGGTTTTTCCTATTTTCGCTTTGTGAGACTCATCAAAAATTGGATCAAGTTATATTTCAGCAAATGGTTGTACCGACAAGCCTTGCATCCGAGCGTTGGCATTCAACAACGTGCGCTGATGCAACAGTACAAGGCTTTTCAATTGCAAGGAAATTTGCCACCTATTCATTCGGCGGGATATAAAGTATTCTCGCAATTTGAAGAAGACGGATTGCTACTGTATATTTTCTCCGTGATCGGTGAAGGATCCAAAACCTTTGTAGAGATCGGTGCGAACGACGGAATCAATAGCAATTGCAGCAATTTGGCGGTACATTTTGGTTGGAGCGGACTATTTCTGGAAGGCGATCCAGCATTGATCAAACGCGGTGAGCGATTCTATAAGAAGATCCCTACGCCCTACCATCCGAAACCGCGCTACGTGCAGGCTTTCGTGAAGCGAGAGAATATCAATCAATTGCTTGAAAACAATGGTATCAAAGGCGATTTCGAATTGCTTTCCATTGACATCGACGGGAATGATTATTGGGTTTGGGACGCGCTGACAGTGGCTAGTCCGAAAGTGGTGGTGATCGAAACGCACACCGAATTTGGAAATCGCAACATCGTAGTGCCTTACGATCCGGAATACGTGTACCCCGGAAAACACCCGATCTACCACGGTGCTTCGGCGAAAGCGATGCAAGAACTGGGACGCAGAAAAGGCTATCGTTTGGTAGCTTGCAGCGATCTGGGCATCAATCAGATCTACGTCCGCGAAGATGTTTGTCCGGATAGTCTGCACGAAATTTCCGCAGAATCTACCTTGTGGCATCCAAAAACCATCGCATCCCAAGCGCTTTTTGAACCGATCAAGGATTGGGAATACTTAATTGGCAAAGAATGAAAAACCTATTTGATAAACAAGCCGCGGACGAGATCGTTTCGCGCATCCAGCAGTTAACTCCGGAATCTCAAGCTCGTTGGGGAAAAATGTCGGTTGTTCAAATGATCGATCATTGTTCCGCTACCATGGAAGTGGTGCGCGATTTGAAACACTTAAAACGCCTACCGGCAAGTTATCTCATTGGTCAATTCATGAAAGGTTCTTTCACAAACGATAAACCTTACAAACAGGGATTGCCCACTCACGCTACCTTTGTGGTTCCGGGTGAAACCGAAATTGAAACCGCAAAACAGCGTTTAATCGATCACATTGTGGCGTTTCAAGCAGGCGGACCGCAAAAATGTACAGAGCAAGCGCATGCCTTCTTTGGGAAATTAAGCAAAGAGCAATGGGCTACCGGCATGTACAAACATGTAGATCATCACTTAACCCAATTCGGCGTTTAATCATGGAATTCATCTCTGCAGAACTCGATAAATATTGTTGCGATCACACCAGTCCGGAGTCTTTGTTATTAGCAAAACTGAATCGCGATACGCACGTGCGCATCTTGCAACCACGCATGTTGA
>CAYRVL010000040.1:0-6319 GCA_964427665.1 uncultured Fluviicola sp.
CGGTTCAAGTAACGAACGCATCGGGTTGTCAGTCTGCTGCATCTGCTGGAACAACAGTTACGGTTAATCCGTTGCCAGCTACACCGTCCATAACAGCCAGTGGCGTAACTACTTTCTGTGACGGCGGTTCTGTTTCATTGACAGCACCTGCAGCAACAGCTTACTTGTGGTCGAATGGCGCAACGACACAGTCAATTACTGTGAACACTTCCGGAAACTACACGGTTCAAGTTACTGACGCAAATGGTTGTACAAGTGCTTCTTCGGCGGCACAGGCTGTATTGGTGAATGCAAATCCGGCACAACCGGTGATCACTGCAAATGGGACAACATCTCTATGCAATGGCTCAACGGTTGATCTTACCTCGTCGTATGCTTCCGGAAATAGCTGGTCAACAGGTGCTTCAACAGCGACCATTACGGTTGCAGCAGCTGGAAACTACACAGTAACGTTTACGGATAACAATGGTTGTACAGCTACTTCTGATCCAATTTCCATTACTTCTGGAGGAACAGGAACGGCCCCTGTGCTTACTGCAAATGGACCAACGACGATCTGTCAAGGAGAGGACGTGGTTTTGATTTCGTCAGTAGCATCCGGAAATACCTGGTCGACAGGTGAGACTTCACAAGCGATCACTGTGAACACTACTGGAACCTACTATGTATTTACAGGTTCTGGCAACTGTTCTTCCGATACGGCATTTATAACGATAACAGTCAATCCCAAACCAAATGTTACCTTGGGCGATCTTCCTACCTTGTGTTCGTATAGCAATGCGATCACTTTGAATCAAGGTGCGCCTGCAGGTGGATCATATAGTGGAACGGGAATTTCCGGTAACGTATTCGATCCTGCGGTATCTGGATTGGGTGCTTTCATCATTGATTATACCTTTACAGACGCTAATGGCTGTATCGGTGTGGCTCAAAATACGATTATCGTTGATGATTGTGCGTCGTTGGAAGAAGCAACACCTGAAATGGTGATCTATCCAAATCCGGCCAATGATTGGGTAACAATTGAGAACTTGCCATCGGATAGCGAAGTAACAATGCACGACGCTTTCGGTAAATTGGTACATCTCGATTGGGAGATCAATGACGGAAAAGCACAAATTGCTGTTTCGCAATTGGCAACTGGTGTTTATCACTTGCGTATCACCAGCAACGGTGGTGTGAATCATGTTTCGATTACAGTGTCTCATTAAATCTTGAACGAATTTGTGAAAGGGTCGTCTGTTTGGGCGACCCTTTTTCGTCGGCCTTTTGTCCGGTTTGATTAAATTTGGAACACAAATCATTTACGATGCGAATTAACGGTCACGGACATATTTTACCTGAGCCGCATGAAATACCGAAATTCATGCGCGAACGCAAATTATTTTGGATCGATGAAGACAAACGATTCATGCGACAGGGAGATTGGGCCCGACCGATAACCGATCCGAGTTTCTTCTTCGACGAGAAGATCGAATGGATGGAAAAATACCAGATCGATCACGGGGTTATGTTGAACCTTTCTCAGGTATATTGCAATGGATGGTCGCGCCAAGAAGCCCACGATGCCATTCGCTGGCAAAATGATTTCAATGCAAGCGTTCAGGAACGAAGACCAGATCTGTTCACATCCGGATTTGTCGTGCAACCGCTTTATATCGATGATGCTTTGGCTGAAATTGAACGCTGTGTCGAAGAATTGAAAATGCCCTTGCTGTGTTTGCCAACGCATTTTTTAAATGCCGATAACGAATGGTTATCTGTGGTGGACGACAGTACTTTACCAATCTTCGAAATGGCGAATAAATACAAGCTTGCGATCGAGATCCATCCCTACGATGGCGAGAAGATGGTGGCGTTAAAAGATACGTTCTGGCGTTTTCACTTGGTGTGGATGATGGCGCAAACAGCAGATACACTTCATTTTTATGCCTTGAAGGATTTTGTGAATCGCTTTCCGGATATCCGTACGTGTTTTGCACACGGCTGTATGCTCGGACAAGCTAATTATGGACGGCGTTTACAAGGCTTTGATGGTCGACCGGATCTCTTTCAGGAAACGCGTGATCCGCGTGAATCTCTCGGACATCCGAATTTGTTCTTTGATACACTGGTTCATGATGCGTACACCTTACAATTGTTGAAGATCCGAGTTGGAGCTGATCAAATTGTGGCTGGATTGGATGATCCGTATCCGCTAGGGGAAATGGAAGGCGTGAAAAATTCGTATCCGGGACGCGTGATCGATTTTGCCGTTGAAGCCGGGATTCTCACAAAGCCAGAGTCTGATAGGATTTGGAACGAAAACGTGGTTCGTTGGTTGGGCAAGGAGGTAAAATGAAGGTGACACGTTTTTTCCTCGTGCTGTCTCTCTTGATTTTTGGAGGACAGTTACAGCTGCATGCACAAGGATTTTTGATCAGTTTACCCCAAAATAGAACGCAGGATCTAGCGATCTATAAACCGTCGATCAAAGAACGTGCAGAGTTGGAAGAGTTAGCAACCATTGCTGCATCCGTTCCGGTTTGGATCACATCCGTCGTGTCCGGACAAGAAAACAAACTCGTACTACAATTGAATGGGGTGATACCGGATGATTTTTCGATTCAAACAGAGAAAACCCGAACCGATATTCCTTTTAATGTGAAAGTTCCGAATGAACTTGAATTGATCATTCCCGCCTTGAAACAAGATGATCGGATCCTGCTACGTCATTCCGACGATACCATTGCGGTACTTTTTGTGAAAGTATATTCGGAACAAATTCAAAAGATACGCTTGGTTCCATTGGTAGAAACACGCCTTCAAGCGGATAGTATCAAACGTTTCTTAGATCGGTCTTATCAGGCTGCAGGACTTCGTTTTGAAGTAGAGGTCGATCCAGTTTTCAAACATGCTGATCTGCAAGAGAAGCAGGTGTTTCGCAACCCCAGCAAGGCGCATGATCGTTACACGACGGGTATGCGCTCGCTGCGTGATCTATACCTAGAGCAGCATCGGGATCAAAAGAATGAATTATTGGTCTTTGTCGTACACACGTTCGTGGATCCGCAAATTACAGGCTACATGGTGCGTAATAAATCGATGGGTTTTCTAAGATCCGGCAATTCCAAGAAACTGGCGATCGCACTCGCCGAACAGCTAGAATTTGGGTTGGTTGGAATGTCGCAGGAAGAATTCACGCAGTTCAAAGAGGATGCTGAATTGCATCTGGATCAATGGGAACGTATTCGGCGTCATCAAGGGATCTATTCTTACTACGATGATTATGAAGATTTGCGAACGAACAGTGGAATTGTAGCCTATTATTTTTGGGAAGAGGACGCACTAGGAAATATCAAACTTTCCGGAAAACATCCGTTGTCCAATCTAGTTCGACCTTACAAAAAGAATGCATTTAGTTATCACCTCGACATCCGTCATTTTTTTTACAAAACCCTATTTGTAGTTAAGAACCGGACGATTTCTCTTGTGCATGTGGTGGTGGTGCTCCTTTCTTTCATGACCATGTACCTGATAGGACGAAGATTTCGAAATGGATTTCGCCGATTTTTCAAACGTCCATTTATTTGGAATATCGGGTCACGCCTGTTGGAATGGAGTTTGGCACTGATCACGGGCTACTTTTCCTTGGGCTTGGCGGATATGGGCTATGGAATGTACGAGGTTAAGTCGGGTGTTTTACGCGAATTTGAGCATTTCCCCATACAGGATGTCCAATCCGCAATCGGATCCAAGATACATCCTAAGAAGATTGCTGAACCAGCGTTGGCTAGTGAGATCATCGTGCAAAAACGGACGTCCTATTTCGTTCGTCAGCGCAAACGGGTGCTTTATTTTTCCATTTTCTTGGATCGGGAAGGATTCGTGGAGAAAATGCAGTTGGTCGATTCAAAGGATAGTTTACTGTTGCCGCAACACGGCGTTCACAAATTTGCACAAAGTCATTATTTAGTCTTCAATTACCGCGACTTTTCTGGTAAATTGATCAAAGAAGAAGTGTACAATCACGTCGGGGTGAATCTGACAGATAAGATTGCACTAAAGGATCCGCCGAAACGCATATTGGTCTTTGTGAATGGCTATCGTCCAACCTCTTTAGGAAGTAGTTTGGAGGATAATTTCAAGGATATTCAACAAAATGGACTGGAATTTCCCAATTCGTACAACCTTATTTTTACAAACGACCAATATCATTATTGGCGCCCTTGGAATGCGATCGATGCCCAGTTTAGTGCACGAATAAATCCGGCGGAAACGTATTATGCGGACGGACATTTTTCGGTGAGCACGAGCAATTATCGCAGTTTACTCTCATTTACTTCCACAGCAACGATCTATCCCAAACGTTGCGTCTCCGGTACGAAACATCACTGTTATTCGGTCAGAACGATGAGATCGAAGTTGTTTGGCAGTCGAATGAAGAAAACGTACTCCTTATTGGAAAATAGGCCGAATAAAAATGGCTTTTTAATGCGGCGAAAGCATGGTCGTGTCGCTGGACGAAACTTGCTGCAAGCGCTCAATGAACTTCCCAACACATCGCGTAATGACACTTTATACCTTGTGGCACATAGCATGGGTTATGCGTATTCGCTAGGAATGCTGGATGTTCTTCGCGGTCAAATACAATTTGGTGGTTACTACATCCTCGCCCCCGAAAATGCGTCTTCTGGGAAAGTAAAAAAAGGTGAATGGAAAGAGGTGTGGCAATATGGGAGTAATTTCAATAAAATTGGAAAGGAAGCACCGTGTTTGCAAGATGGGATTGCACCTCAAGCAGGTGTTGCCGGATTACCTGAAACAAATCGAGTATTCATACCAAAACGCTATTACGATCATAAAGGATTTTTTGATTCTCATTTCATAGGCTATTACACGTGGATTTTCGAGCTTAAAAAGGAACATCGCGGAGCCATTACACAGCATTAATTGCCTCCTGTAGCACAAGGTTTCGTGGGTATTATTTACTACCTTTGCCCACTAATATTTGAAAAAAGATGTCCCAAAAACCGGCTATTCCAAAAGGTACGCGTGATTTTTTGCCAACAGATGTGGCACGCAGAACGTACATTTTTGATACCATTCGTTCCGTATTTCAGTTGTATGGTTTTGCACCGATCGAAACGCCGTCTTTCGAATTGTCAACTACTTTGCTGGGGAAGTACGGCGAAGAAGGTGACCGTTTGATCTTTCGCATTCTGAACAGTGGTGATAAAATGAAAAAGGCAGATGTGGTAGCGCTGGAAGCCGGAAATTTACCGCGATTTGCGAATTCCTTGGCTGAAAAAGCCTTGCGTTACGACCTGACGGTACCGTTTGCGCGTTTCGTCGTGCAGCATCAAAATGAATTGTCTTTTCCGTTCAAACGTTACCAGATCCAGCCTGTTTGGCGCGCAGATCGACCGCAACATGGACGCTACCAAGAGTTTTATCAATGTGATGCCGATGTGGTAGGTTCAGATTCCCTGTTGTTTGAGGTGGATTTTGTGCAGATCTTCGACCAAGTACTCTCCAAACTGCGGATACCCGGATTTACGATCAAGATCAACAACCGCAAGATCCTTTCAGGTATTGCAGAGGTTTCCGACGAAGCTGATAAATTGGTGGATATCACAGTCGCGATCGACAAATTGGATAAGATCGGCGAGGACGGAGTGGTAGAAGAATTGAAGCAGAAAGGAGTGTCTGAAAACGCCATCGCGATCATCCGTCCCTTGTTCGAATTGTCTGGCTCGAATGCGGAACGACTGATGAAAATGCGCGCATTCTTGAAAAACTCCGAGGTCGGAACAAAAGGGATCGATGAATTGGAGTTCGTGTTGGAACAATCTGAAAAATTAGGTCTGGAACGTGCAGTGTTGGAATTTGATGTGACGTTAGCTCGTGGTTTGAATTACTATACCGGAGCCATTTTTGAAGTGAAAGTTCACGACGTGAAAATGGGCTCGATCTGTGGTGGTGGACGCTACGATGATCTCACAGGACTGTTCGGACTATCCGGTATGTCGGGCGTTGGGATATCATTTGGTGCAGACCGCATTTACGATGTGTTGTTGGAATTGAACTTATTCCCGGACGAGACGCAAAACTCGTTGTCGATCCTCTTTGCAAATTTCGGTGATCAGGAAGCTGCATGTGCCATGCAATTAGCGAAAGATCTCCGCGCAAGTGGGGTGGATTGCGAGGTTTATCCGACAGCAGCAAAAATGCAAAAACAATTCAAATATGCCGACGCACGCAAAGCTGCTTTTGTAGCGATCATTGGCGAAAATGAATTGAAGGAAGGAATCATCCAAGTAAAAGATATGGAATCGGG
>CAYRVL010000040.1:6419-11344 GCA_964427665.1 uncultured Fluviicola sp.
GTCGTAAAACGGATGTTGCTGTTGAAAGTGCTCGGCTTGTCACACGGTGCGTCAGGTGTTCAAGTGGAAACAGTTGAACGTTTGATCTTCTATTACAATAACGACATCTTTCCGGTTGTTTTCCAACAAGGAAGTTTGGGCGCATCGGGAGATTTAGCGCCATTGGCCCATTTGGTTTTGCCGCTGATTGGCGAGGGAACTGTGCGTGTTCAAGGTGAAGAGATCACATCCACAGAAATGAACCAACGATTTGGTTTAACGCCGATTAAATTGCGCTCCAAAGAAGGATTGGCCTTGTTGAATGGAACTCAGTTCATGTCTGCGTATGCGTCGTATGCGGTCAGTAATGCCCAAAAATTGTGGAAACAGTTCAATGAGATCGCAGCGATTTCTCTGGATGCATATGATGGACGCGTAGAGCCATTCGGAACGCAAGTGAACGAGATTCGCAATCAAATCGGGCAGATCAAAACAGCAGAGATCTTTCGCGCACTTTTAGCCGACAGCGAGATTGCGAAACAGCCAAAGGCTCATGTTCAAGATCCGTATTCATTCCGCTGCATTCCTCAAGTGCACGGTGCGTCGTATGATGCCATTGAATACGCGGCGCAGGTTGTGGAACGTGAGATCAATGCCGTTACAGACAATCCGACGATCTTTCCGGACGATGACTTGGTGGTTTCAGCCGGTAATTTTCATGGACAACCGCTGGCTTTGGCCATGGATTTCCTCGCAATCGCTTTGGCTGAGTTGGGAAGTATTTCTGAACGGCGTATTTACAAGAGTATCAGTGGAACGCGAGACCTGCCTGCATTTTTAGTAGCGAATCCGGGCTTGAATTCCGGTTTCATGATCACGCAATATGCGTGCGCAGCTATCGTTAGTCAAAATAAACAGCTGTGTACGCCGGCGAGTGTAGATACGATCGATTCCTCCAATGGTCAGGAAGATCACGTTTCGATGGGAGCAAACGCAGCGACAAAATTGGCACGCGTGATCGAAAATTGCTACGCGATCCAAGGAATAGAGTTGCTTCACGCTGCTCAGGCTTTGGAATTCCGCAGACCGCTTCGTTCAGGAAGCAAACAAGAACAAATTGTAAAAGCGTACCGTCAAGTGGTGCCTTTCGTAGAAAAAGATTGTTACTCGCATCCCTTGATGGAGGCAAGTAAAACATTTGTAAAAACTGGTTGGTAATGGAAGAAAATAGAACAGAAAGACCTGTATTCCTGAAAGTATTGTGTATCCTGTCCTTCATAGCGATTGGATTTAACGGGATCCTGTTGATCAGCGGCATGTTGTCAGGTCCGCCACAACTGAGTGAATTGGAAGAAGTGTCTGCACAGTTAACGCAGCAAGCCAACGAGGTCCGCGCAATGGGCAGTCCTGGTTTGGCGCACATGATCGATCAATTGAACGACATGAATTTTGCATTGAATGAAAATTTCTGGACCACCACTTTGTTGACCGGTTTGGGATTGATTGCCGGATATTTGGGTGTGTTCTGGATGTGGAACGGAAAAAAGATCGGTTTTCACAGCTACATCATTTACAACGTCATCAGCGTTTTCTCGGTATATGCCATTGTACCGGCAGAGACAGTACCGGTGATCCAACCGATTTTCGGTGTGTTGTTCTCGGGTATCTTTATTTTGCTGTATTCCCGAAACCTGCACTGGATGCGTTAAAGCAGTCCTTTTTTGTTGATCCAAGCAGTAAAGGAAAGTATTCCCCAGATAGCATTTGATCGCTTGCCCTGATCGAATACGGCCTGTTCCGAAAGGAAATAACGCCCTTCCAATCGGAGTAGACCGAAGTTTCCAAACTTTTTGGCCAGTGAAAATGTGGCGCTTCCAAGATCGGTACTTAAGGTTCCTTGAAAATTCTGATAAGGCAGCATTGCTAAATTAGGGTCAGAAAAATATTCGGCTCGGGCGCTCAGCGACCAATTTTTAGTGAAAGTTCTTCGCACGGCCACATTGGCTTGTATCCAATAATTTTCGCTGGCTTTTCGAATCGTGGTTTCTTGGCCTCCCCAATAAGCGGAGGCACTTGCACTCCATTTTCCGTTCAGATTATACAACCAATACGCATCGATCAAATAACGCATGCGATAGGTAGGGTCATTGGCAAAACGTTCATCTCCGGCATAAGCTTCCATACTGATGAGGTGTTTGGAGGAAGGTTTATATTCCAATTGAGCACCCACGGCTGGTTTATTGTTTTTGTCATCGATCTGTTGCCAGCCGTTGTAATAAGCCGCGTAAAGCGTAAACTTTTCGGAGAAAGGAACTGTTAACCGCGCTCCTGTCATGTAATACGGTACGTACTCTCCGGCAAGTGCGCGCGAATAACACAAGTGATCCTTCGAGATAGCTGTTTCATTCGTGTAAGGAGATGGCAACACACCGATATCCAACCAAATTCCTTTTTTCGACCACAAGGCAAAACCAGCATTGGCCTCCATGATGAAACGATGCGTGGATTTTTCTTGTGCATAATTTTCGTTGAAATAAGTACCAAATCCCGGGGTGAATTTTCCGCGAACAAGACGGTGTTCGAACGAAAAAGCAAAGAATGCAACGTTGATACCGACTTGGTTCACACTATTGTGACTCACAAAATAAGGAGCTGTTTCCGAATTTAGGGGACTGGAGTGCAGCCCGTAATAACTATCGATGTACGCAGTAAGTTCATAGCTCACTGTATCCGATGGTTGCAGCGTGTCTTGAGCGTTTCCTGCAAGGCAACAGAGAAAGGATGTTATGATCAACCAACATTTCATAAAACAAAGGTGCTAATTAGTTTGCGGATTTCACAGCGGATAATTGCCAGAAACACACTATCTTTGCAGCCTAATTCCAAAGAATAATGATCTCAGTAAATAATTTATCCCTTCAATTCGGTAAACGTACTTTGTTCGACGATGTGAACCTGAAGTTTGCAGAAGGAAACTGCTATGGTGTTATTGGTGCGAACGGTGCCGGTAAATCTACCTTCTTGAAAATTTTGACAGGTGAGCAGGATCCTACAACTGGTCGCGTGGAATTGGAACCGGGTAAACGTATGGCGGTCTTGAGTCAGAACCACTTTGCATTTGATGAATACGAAGTCTTGCAAACGGTGATCATGGGACACAAGCGCTTGTTTGAGATCATGACGGAAAAAGATGCTTTGTATGCAAAACCGGATTTTTCGGATGAAGATGGTATGCGTACGGCTGAATTGGAAGCTGAATTTGCGGATCTGGAAGGCTGGAATGCTGAAACCGATGCAGCAACGCTTCTCAGTAATTTGGGAATCGACGAAAGTAAGCATTACATGAAAATGGCCGATGTGCCATCGGAATATAAAGTCCGTATCTTGTTGGCGCAAGCACTTTTTGGAAACCCGGATGTACTCGTACTCGATGAGCCTACGAACGACTTGGATCTGAAAACGATTTCCTGGTTGGAAGATTTCTTATTGGATTTCAAAAATACGGTAATCGTTGTATCGCATGACCGTCACTTTTTGGATACCGTGTGTACGCACATCTGCGACATCGATTTCGGAAAGATCAATTTATTTACCGGAAACTATACGTTCTGGTATCAGAGTTCGCAATTGGCAGCTCGTCAGCGTGCTGATAAAAACAAGAAGGCCGAGGATAAAAAGAAGGAATTGCAAGAATTTATTGCGCGTTTCTCTGCGAATGCCTCGAAATCAAAACAGGCTACAAGCCGTCGTAAACTGATCGAGAAATTGGATCTGGAGGAAATTCAGCCGTCGTCTCGTCGTTATCCGGGAATCATGTTCCACCAGGAACGCGAGGCTGGAAATCAGTTGTTGACGGTTACCGGTTTGACGAAAACACACGAAGGAGAAGTGCTGTTCAAAGACATTTCATTCACCTTGAATAAAGGAGATAAAGTAGCGATCGTTTCGAAAAACTCCATTGCGATCACGCAATTCTTTGAGATATTGAACGGTCACATGAAAGCTGACAAAGGTGAATTTGTTTTCGGAACGACGATCACAACGGCTTATTTGCCGAATGACAACTCGGCATTCTTCCAAACTAAAATGTCTTTGATCGATTGGTTGCGTCAGTATGCACAGACAGATGAAGAGCGAGAAGAAGTGAACTTGCGCGGATTCTTGGGACGCATGTTGTTCTCGGGTGAAGAAGCCTTGAAAAGTGCAACGGTGCTTTCCGGAGGTGAAAAAGTGCGTTGTATGATGTCGCGCATGATGTTAGCCAAAGCGAACTTGTTGATGATGGACGAACCAACAAACCACTTGGACTTGGAATCGATCACGGCTTTGAACAACGGAATGGTAGATTTTGGTGGAACGATCCTGTTCACTTCTCATGACCACGAGTTGGTTTCTACGGTGGCAAATCGCATCATCGAGATCACGCCGAATGGTTACATTGATAAAATGATGCCTTACGACGATTATTTAGCGGATGAAAAGATTGCTGCTACTCAAGTAGAAATGTATGCCTAAGGCATGAGCATTCCGCAGAGATCCTTTTTGTTGCGTCATCAATTGATGGCAAAGATCCGCAATTGGGATGTGCGTGGTATTCGTCGCTTAGCGGCTTGGCTTCCGAAAATTTTGATCCCGGATGCTGATAAACAAGAGAAACACGAACTGCAAACCATTCACGGAGTGCGCTTGTTGATCGATCCTGCTCGTGACAAAGGCGTAGAATTGGCGCTGTATCAGCAAGGAACTTATGAGGAGGGAACGGTACAAGTTTTACAGGAAATGCTAAAACCCGGCGATACTTTTCTGGATGTTGGGGCAAATATCGGCTGGATGTCACTCATTGGTGCACGTGCAGTGGGAAATTCCGGACGTGTGATCGCTGTTGAAGCCAATCCGAAAACCTTACCCATTTTGCAACACAATGTGGAGATTAATCAAGCAGATCG
>CAYRVL010000040.1:11444-24298 GCA_964427665.1 uncultured Fluviicola sp.
TTTGTTTTTGAGATCAGTTCCATCAGACAGTACGAAAAAGGAGCTTCCGGAATGGAGGTACTGGAAGTTATCAAAGAGCTGGGTGATTATCAATTTTGGAAGCATCCCGCAACGAAAGAAAGACGCGGGAATCTGCAATTAATTCAATCTGAGAACGATTTGCCGAAACACGACAATTTGATCGCAATCCCCAGAAAATCCTAATTCAGATTACTTCTCCGACCAAATTATTCAGCAAATAAAAACTTGCGCTTTGAGCGTATTGTTTTCCACAAAATTAATCGTAGTTTCGCCCGAACTTTTAACAAAAAAAATGAAGATAACTTCAATCCTAGCCTTGCTGCCGTTTGTCGGTTTTGGCCAAAATTTGCAGTTCGATACAACCACAGCACTTGAATTTGATGTAATGCCTGTTGAGGCCACGTATGTGGGATTGACGAAAGTATGTATGAAGCCTTTCTCTGGTAATGATTTTACCTACAAAAGCACTGCTGAAAATTTCATCAACCGTCGCGTTTATACCATTGTTGAAGATCCGGCTCAAAGTGATTTTTACTTTACATTCCACGTAACGATGACGACCACGAATCCGCAGCGAACCACGTCACAGTCACAGACAAAGACCCGAAAAGACGGATCAACTTATACGGAAACAACATATACGACTGAATTCAATGAAAAGATCACGACGGATGTGAATATGTACACCAAAGAAGGTGTTCAAGTGCGCACTTCCAGAAAAATGAGTGATTACGCTTACAGCGGCACAGGAAATACCCGCGAGGCATCTGTGAATGACATGATCAACAAAAAAAGCAAAGCACAAATGGGAAGTGTGAATGGTTTGTTGGAGTCAAGTTTCAACGTCCTTGAATCACAATACATGATCGAAGATAAAACGTTGATGCCGATGTCAATATCCGTAAAGTCCCGTAAAATGGATTATTCAGATATCAATCGCGTTGCTGAGTTGGTAAAAACGTGGATGCAGGCAAAGACTTACGATCCGAATGATAGTGGAATTGTCGAGGCACTTAAATTGATCGAACTGGCTATTAACGAGCACGAACCTGAAAACAAAAAAGCGCGTATCGATAATGAAGTAGCGGCTGTTTGTTTCTATTACAAGGCGTATATCTTCTTCGCTATGAAACGATTTACCGAGGCAAATGAAATGATCTTGAAGTCGGAGTCATTGGATAAGCGCATCCATTTCTCACAGGAAGAATTAAAGAAAACGCTAGCTACCATGAAGGAGCGAAACATGTATAACTAATTGGTGCATGAACGATTGTAGGGGCTGTCCAGTGGTGACAGCCCTTTTTTTCTGTCATTTTATTTAGTAATGCTGACAGTTTGTCATTTTCTGTGGATTGGCACAAACCTTGACCAATCCACGCAAAATTCAAAAAGAGTATGAAAACTGGACAGATTCATGTTTCAACAGAAAACATTTTTCCGATCATCAAGAAATTCTTGTATTCGGATCACGAGATCTTTTTACGTGAATTGGTTTCAAACGCCGTAGACGCCTCACAAAAACTCAAAGTGCTCACCTCTACCGGAGAATACAAAGGAGAACTGGGAGAACTTCATGTAGAAGTGATTTTGGACAAGGATGCAAAAACCTTGACCATTCGCGATCGTGGGATCGGTATGACAGCCGAGGAGATCGACAAATACATCAATCAAATCGCCTTCTCCGGTGCGGAAGAATTTGTGAAGCAATACGAAGGCAAAGAAGGCGCGGAAAGTATCATCGGTCACTTTGGTTTAGGTTTCTATTCGGCGTTCATGGTTGCTGAAAAAGTACAGATCCGCACCTTGGCACGCTACGAAGGAGCGCAAGCTGTTCAATGGGAAAGTAACGGTTCACCGGAATATACGATCACGGAAATTGAGAAGCACGAGCGCGGTACCGACATCGTCCTTTTCATCAATGATGAAAGCGTTGAGTTTCTAGAGAAATCGCGAATACAAGGGATCTTAGATAAATACTGCAAATTCTTGCCAATCCCGGTGATCTTCGGAACACGCGTGGAATACATCGATTCGCCGGAAGGGGAAAAAGATGAGCAAGGTAACGTGAAACGCGTTTCTGTCGATGTTCCGAACCAAGTGAATAATCCTGCTCCGGCTTGGACGAAAGCACCTGTTGATTTGAAAGATGAGGATTACATGGCGTTTTACCGCGAATTGTATCCAATGAGCTTTGAGGATCCATTGTTCCACATTCATTTGAATGTCGATTATCCATTCAATTTGACTGGAATCCTATATTTCCCAAAGATCAAAGAAAACGTAGAGGTTCAGCGAAACAAAATCAATTTGTACAGTAACCAAGTGTTCATTACAGACTCAGTGGCCGAGATCGTTCCTGAGTTTCTGACCTTGTTGCATGGGGTGATCGACTCTCCGGATATTCCGTTAAACGTTTCCAGATCTTACTTACAAAGCGATGGCAATGTAAAGAAGATCAGTGCACATATTACCAAGAAGGTCGCTGATAAATTGGCAGAAATGTTCAAAAAGGACCGCGCTGATTTCGAGGCAAAATGGGATGATCTGAAGGTTTTTGTGGAATATGGAATGCTTACCGAGGAAAAGTTCGCGGACAAGGCAAAGGGCTTCGTATTGATGAAGAATACCGACGGTAAGTACTTCACCATGGAAGAATACAAAGAGCAGATCGCACCGCTTCAAACGGATAAAAATGGAAAAGTAGTCGTGTTGTATACGCATCACGCCGACGAGCATTTCAGCTTTGTGAAACAAGCGAAAGACCGTGGCTATCAGGTAGCGATCGTTGACGGACCACTTGCGCCTCACTGGATCTCCAAAATGGAGCAGAGTTTCGAAAATATCTCGTTTGCACGTGTGGATGCGGACACTTTGGACCAATTGATCCAAAAAGAGGGAGAATTGCCTAGTAAGCTTTCAGATGAGCAACAAAATGAATTAAAACCGTTGTTCGAATCTGCCGTGGATGCACAAAAATTCAAGGTGGAATTCAAATCCATGAGCGAAACAGATGCGCCGATCATCATCACGCAACCCGAGTTCATTCGTCGCATGATGGAGCAGCAGAAGCTTGGAGGCGGAGGATTTTTTGGAGCTTTCCCGGAAACGTATAATTTGGTGGTAAATAGCAATCACGAAAAAGTGGGCGCCTTGTTGCAAGCCACGGATGGCGAAGAGAAATCTGGAAAAGTGAAGCAATTGACCGATCTGGCACTCTTGTCGCAAGGCATGTTGAAGGGAGAAGAACTGAGTAAGTTCATCGAACGCAGCATTTCATTCATATAAAAAACAGCATCAACGCTCCCGTTCGTTGATTTCAGAATGGGAGCGTTTTTTTTAATTTTACTGCGTGTATAGTATTGTTTTCGCCCTCTTGGGCTTTGTTCTTTTCCGCGGCAGCATATTTGGGGGCATCGTCGGATTCATCGTTGGAAGTGTGATCGACGCTTCGGCTCGCGCACGCAGATCTGGTCAACAAGGCGGTCAGCGTTCCGGATCTTTTGAAGATGTTTTCGATTATTACCGCCAGCAAACACAACGCTACGATTTTCCGACGCAATTATTGGCCTTGTCGGCTTATATGATGAAAAGCGATGGTAAGGTTTTGAAATCGGAGTTGAATTTTGTGAAGGCATTTTTGCAGCAGCAATTCGGACCGCAATTCAATACACATCATCTTCAGACGCTCAAGCATTTTCTGGATGCTCCATCTATTCCGATCGAACAGATCTGTGCGGATATTCGCATGCGTGCTCAGGTTGAGATCCGTATTCAGTTGCTGCACTATTTATTCGGAATCGCACAGTCAGATGGACAAGTTACGGATCAGGAGGTTTCAACACTGCAGCATCTGGCGCATTTATTACAAGTGCCACCGATGGACTTCCGTTCAGTTCAAGGCATGTTCAAGCAAAACTTGGATGCAGATTACGAGATTCTTGGCGTAGAAAGTTCCGCCACAGATGACGAGATCAAAAAAGCTTATCGCAAAATGGCGGTGCGTTATCACCCGGATAAAGTTGCCTCTTTGGGAGAGGAGTACCAAAAAGGAGCGAAGGAAAAATTCCAACGTATCCAAGAAGCTTACGAGAATATCAAAAAAGCGCGGGGCTTATAACTCCCTTCGTCCCAAAGCAAACATCGCCGGGATCTTGCCGATATCGTAGGCGTTTTCACGCCAGTCTTTGATTGAAAGAGTACGGATACGTTCATCAGGTAAACTTAAATTGGAAGCGATACACAATGCGGTGTCGTCCTGCAATTCATTCAAAAGATCTTCTAAAACATGCATGTTTCGGAACGGCGTATCCATGAACAACTGGGTTTCACCATATTTGCGAACCCGGATCTCCATGTCTTTCAATTTCTTGACGCGTTCTCGTTTGTCCTTCGGCAGATAGCCATGAAACGTGAATTGCTGTCCGCTCATCCCACTTCCGATCAACGTCAACAGAATGCTGCTTGGACCAACCATAGGATGAATATGGATTCCTTTTTCGTGTGCCAAATTCACCATCATTGCTCCTGGATCTGCAATTCCGGGACAACCGGCTTCGGAAATGATCCCTACAGGAAGACCTGATTTTAGTGTTTTGATCAATCCTTGGATCTCGTGCGCCTGTGTGTGTTTGTTCAATACCACAAATGTAGACTCATCGATTGGGAAATTGCGGTCCATTTTTCGCAATAAGCGACGCGCAGACTTGATCTCTTCCACCGCAAAATGGCGGATTGTAATGGCTATTTCAGTCACTCCAGCGGGGATGATATCGTGGGTGGTTTCTCCACCTAAAGTATTCGGGATGAGGTATAATTTACCGTTCATAGATCAATCAATTAGTTTTTGGTTGCGCAAGAAGGCATCAGTCGCTTTATCCAGGAGTTCGATCACATGAATGAATCCATCACTTCCACCGTAATAGGGGTCCGGAACTTCCTTTCCTTCATTCGGATACAATTCATCCAACATGAGTTTTACTTTCTGTTTATCCGACTCATTGCGTGCCATTTTAAGGATATTCTGCAAATTCGATCGATCCATGGCAAAGATCGTGTCAAAGCGATCGAAATCTTCCACGGTGAACTGTCTTGCGCGCAATTCATCAAGATCTACCTGATATTCCTGAGCCCATTTGCGCATGCGTGGATCTGGTTTTTCGCCAACATGAAAACCGGAAGTCCCAGCTGAATCAACCAAGATGTCCAAATCGTATTTTGCAACTTTGTGACGCAGCCAACCATCCGCCATTGGCGAGCGGCAGATATTTCCCAGACAAACCATCAGTACGCGCATGTTACCTTTTTTTTCTTTTCACTTATGTACAAAGATAGCATTAATGCGGGCATGTAAATTTTCGGTGCTGAAGCCATTTTGAACGAATTTTTAAAACAAATGTTCATTCACAGGAAAAAATGTCCAACCAAACACATCCAAACCCATCATATAAACGTTATTAGTAATAGAAATCAACTGTTTAAGCCATGAGACAATTAAAGATCGTAAAGCAAGTCACGAACAGAGAAACGGCTTCACTAGACAAATACCTACAGGAAATTGGCAAAGTTGAATTGATTTCAGCTGATGAGGAAGTGGAATTGGCCAAGCGGATCAAACAAGGAGATAAAGCTGCGTTGGAGCGTTTGACGAAAGCAAACTTGCGTTTCGTTGTTTCGGTGTCCAAGCAATATCAGAACCAGGGTCTCTCCTTGCCAGATCTGATCAATGAGGGGAATGTGGGGCTGATCAAAGCAGCAGAGCGCTTCGATGAAACACGCGGGTTCAAATTCATTTCCTACGCTGTTTGGTGGATCCGTCAATCTATTTTGCAGGCTTTAGCTGAACAAGCGCGCATTGTGCGTTTGCCCTTGAATAAGATTGGTAGTATCAACAAGATCAATCGAGCGTATGGTGAGTTGGAACAGCGCTATGAGCGTCCACCATCTGCGGAGGAGTTGGCAGAATACTTAGAGATCAGCATTGAAGATGTCCGTCAGTCGATGGCAAACACTGGTCGACATGTCTCGATGGACGCACCGTTGATGGAAGGAGAAGAAAGCTCCAGCAGCATGTACGATGTATTGCCGAATGACGATCTGCCTAGTCCGGAAGCTGAATTGGTGAAAGAGTCTTTGCGTCGTGAGATCGAACGCTCCTTGTCAACATTGACCGGTCGGGAAGGCGACGTTGTGCGCTTGTACTACGGCTTGAATGGGAAGCACCCATTGACGCTAGAGGAGATCGGTGATCTGTTCGATCTGACGCGCGAACGCGTACGACAAATAAAGGAAAAAGCTATTCGACGATTGAAACATACTTCCCGGAGCCGGATGCTCAAGACATACCTTGGTTAAACGGGATCGATGTTTACGATCAATCGAATTGATTTAAAACGAGGAACGCTGTAGAATTGATCCGTTAATTCATGCAAGCGTTCCTTTACTTTTTTCTGCGGAGCTTCTTGTTCAATCTTCACGAGGATTTCCTTTAGAAAGTAATTTTGGATTCGCGGAATAACCGGGAATTCTGGTCCTAACACGCGTTCATGAAATACGGCACGCAGCTGCTTTCCAAAATGTTCGGCTGCCTCGTTCACCAAGTCTTTGTCCTTGTGTTTGATCGTAAATTGCACCAGCTTATAGAAAGGCGGATAGTGATAATTGCGGCGTTCGACCAATTCGTTGATCGCAAAACCCAAATAATCGTGCTGCATGACTTTTTGGATCACCCAATGTTCCGGATTTCCGGTTTGGATCACCACTTTTCCCCGCTTATTTCTTCTCCCGGCTCTACCTGCAACCTGACTCATCAATTGAAATCCACGTTCAAATGCGCGGAAATCTGTCTTGTTGATCAATAAGTCAGCGTCCAAAATGCCAACCAAACCTACATGGTCGAAATCCAATCCTTTAGCCACCATTTGGGTTCCGATCAAAATGTCGATGTTTTGATTCTCAAAATCCTGAATGATCTGCAAATAGGCATTCTTGGAACGCGTCGAGTCGAAATCCATCCGAGCCACACGTACATCCGGTAATAATAATTGTAGATCGTCTTCGATCTTTTCGGTTCCAAACCCCAGCATTTTCAAGCGATTACTTCCGCATGCCGGACAAGTTCCGATTGGTGGAGTTTGGTAGCTGCAATGGTGACACTTGAGTATATTGCTATGCTTGTGGTAATTCAATGTGGTATCACAATTCTTACACATGGGCGAATAACCACAGAGCTCACAAGTCCAAACAGGTGTGTAACCTCGTCTGTTTTGAAATAAGATGATCTGCTCATTTCGTTCTAAGGCAGCTTTCATTTCTTCCAGTAGAAAGCGGGAAAAATGGCCATTCACTGTTTTCTGTTGGCGTTCTTTTTTCATGTCGGCACAACAAATCTCGGGCATTTGAACCTGCGAAAACCGTTCGGTGAGCTCTACCAATCCGTATTTTCCTTCTCGTGCATTTTGAAAGGTCTCAATGGACGGGGTTGCCGAACCCAGAACTGTTTTGGCTTTGAAGAAATGCGCGAGTACAATTCCCATATCCCGTCCGTTATAGCGCGGTGCCGGGTCGTGCTGTTTGTAACTTCCTTCGTGCTCTTCATCCACGATCACCAAACCAAGATCCTGAAAGGGCAAAAAGATCGCCGACCGTGCTCCAACGATCAGACGAAACTGTGTCGGGTGGTTTTCCAACACTTTATTCCAGATCTCTACGCGCTCGTTCGCATTGAAACGGGAGTGATAAACACCGATCTGTTGCCCGAAATACGCTGAAAGGCGTTGGATCAATTGGGTGGTCAATGCAATCTCCGGAACAAGAAAGAGCACTTGTTTGCCCTGTTGTAAATAATTGCGAATGAGGTGGATGTAGATTTCAGTTTTACCAGATCCCGTTACGCCTTGTAACAACACTGTTTCCTGATCATCGAACTGTTTTTGAATACCTTCTAAACCAAGTTGTTGATGAACACTCAATACCGGGAAGGTATATTGATCTTGATCTTTTTGTTGTATCCGAGAAGTTTCAAGTCGTTCGGTGCGTAACACACCATTTTTTTCTAGTGTATTCAGAGCAGATAGACTCGCACCTGCATCCTCCAATTGTTTGCGCAAGATCGGATGGGCCTCACCTTGTGAAAAACCACCATGTTGTAATAGCTGTAGTAGTGCTTCCTCTTGTTTTGCACTTGTTTTGCGTTGTTGCAATTGTTGGAACAATTCGTTGAGTACTTGCTCATCGCGATACGCCTCGTTCAGAACAATGAATAACGCTGTTTTTGCTTGAAATTTATCGTTCAGTTCCTCTTGTGCGAGGATCATGCGCTTTTCCATCATCTTTTTGATAATGGGTTGAATGGTTTTTATTCCGGCAATAGCGCTGATCTCTTTTAGATCCAGTACCTCTTGAATAGAAAGTGCTTCCATAATTAGGAATTCCCTGTCATCCATGGGCTGTCCATCCGGATCAAAGTCGGGATGGACTACAATTTTTGTTTCGCTGGCTAGTTTGAAGTTGGATGGCAACGCGGCATTCATGACATCACCGATCGGCGCCATATAGTACTGCGACATCCATTTCCAAAATTGAAGTTGTTTAGGGGTGATCAGGGGTGCGTCATCCAATATATGCTCAATGTACTTTGCTTGATACAAACTTGGAACTTCCTGATGAACGCGCGTAATAATTCCGGTATACAACTTTCCTTTTCCGAACGGAACAACCACACGGGTATATGGTTGGACCTGTTCATTGAGCTCAAAGGGAACGCGGTACGTGAATTCTTGACTCAATGAAATTGGCAAGATTATATCCACAAAAAATGTTTCACGCTCACTCATGTGATAAAGGTAATCAAACTAAAAAAAAATCCCGCAGCCTAGGTCATGCGGGATTTACAAATAATTCCTATTTGGTTAATCGCAGTACCAGCTTTCGGCTTGATCTGTAATGTGTTCACTACAGAACAATAAGTTAAAAGTGATTGGTCCGGTACACAGTTCACGCATCGAATTTTTATCTAATCCGCGATAGGTTGGCGCCGTTGATATCACGTTCATTTTTTCCTGAACGATCGTGCTTCGAGCTGAAAAGATGCCCACAACAGGACGTCCATCACTCGTCGCTAAATTGGTGAAGGTAGGTTTGTTCTGTGCAATGGAATTGCTCGGCTGGTTCACCAAGATATATTTGCTCAGTTCATCCGTACCGCAAGTAGCGTACAAGCGAATCTTCTTCAATACGCGTTTTGTGATCGTCGGATCATTCGTCGCATTCTGTTTGACCAGATTGTAGAACGTTTCTCCATTGGCACGGAAAAGTGCACCGGTGGAAGTGAATGATGCACGGGTCATTGAACCCAATTTCCACACGAACGATTTCTCTACTGGAACTCCATTGAAGTATTCGTCAAAGAAGAATTGTAAGCGGGCTTCAACGATCTCGGAATTTCCCGGGTTCACACGAACTACTTGTTGCAAATAACTCGTCGTTCCATTCGTAATACTCGCAAAGCTGTATGCTCCCAAATAGCTAGGAGAAACTACGGCAGCGCCATCCACTAAATTCGTCTGAGCGCTTACTGTAAATCCTTCACCATCGTTGATCACTGCCTTCAACTTATAGGTCAAGACTACATTCTTGGAGCCGTTTGGTGTTATGAGTACAGTATCGTAAGCTAAATTCTTGGCTTTGAAGTAGTATAATTTTTGATCAGGACTGTAGAATGCTCCCGGATCCTTGCCCGTAATTACGGTGTCTCTAAGTGACCATTCTTGCAGTTTGGAATTTTCTGCCCATTGCTCAACGGTAATATCGACATTGTTGTAGTAATTCGAGTCTGCGATCTGTGCAACTTCTACTGCGTTATTATTCCCGGCAAAGGCACGTGTTAGCTTTACGTAATGCAAGGTATCCGCTTGGTCCAAAAGGCAATACAGTATTGGTGCTTCGGAAGCAGAACCTGCAAAATCGATGTCTTCGCTACATGAAGTAAAGATCACAACGGGAATTGCAAAAAGAGCAAGGATCGAACGTCGAAGGAGGATCATAAGTATACAATTTATTCCAAAAATACAATAATTTTTCAGGTAACTGGTGTCAACTTCAGTCAATAAAAACTACCGTAGGATCATTTTTTCACACGATTGAAACGCATAGCCCGTAGCATCCAATTTGGCAGATAAGCTCCCGGTTTTTTATTTTTCAAATGGATATACCAGCCCAATTTCTTCATAACAGGAACTTTATGTGTTTCTACAAACTCGATCCAGGTACCATCCGGATCCTCGATGTATGAAAAGCGTCCGCCGGCTTCACCCATATCGAAGGTCTTTCCGGAATCTACAGTAAATGGAAAGCCAAGCGCCTCGCATTCTTTTTGCAGGTCATCCATACCTTGAACATCAAAGCACAAATGAATGAATCCCCAATCTCCCCAGAAACGATCCTTGAAAATGGATTTTGCATCTGTTCGTTCTACAGCTTGGATCAATTCGATTTGCGTTGGACCAAGTAATTTGGCAAAGGGGCCACGACGTACTTCGCTATGTTCCAAGAGTACACGGCGCAATTTGAAGTTGCCATTTGCAACTTGGTTGAAGGCGTCAAAGGTATCGGTTACATCATAAACAATCTTGTCGTATCCCAAGATCTGCTGATAAAGCGGTAAGGATTTTTCAATAGAAGAAACACCGATCATAGAACCTGCCACACCACCTGTTTTTCCTGCGAAACCAGTTTCCATGAACCATCCGCTGCCTTCAACGATGTCAAATAAATTTCCGTTTGGATCTTCCATCAAGAAATGCCAACTCCCATTCGGTAATTGTTGCGGTTCGCTCAATACTTTGGCTCCTTTTTGCACCATAAATGCGTGTGTTGCCTTTACGTCTTTGGATTTGATGCGACAGGCATACAAACCGTAATCTCCCAAAAGGATTGGATAAGGCGATTTTTCTGTGTTTCTGGAGGTAAATTGCCAAATTTCGAATCCACCACCACCTTCCATGGAAAGCGCCAAAGTTGCTGTTCGTGCATGTACGACACCACCTGTGTAGCGGGTCATTAACGGAGCTTCAGCCGCTTCTTCGAAAATGCGTACATCCACACCGAAATGTTCGCGGTACCATTTCCAAACTTTCTGAACGTCGGGAACTCCGATTCCCATTTGTTGTATTCCACAGATGATTTTTGACATAATATTCAATTTTTCCGCTGCAAAGTTAAGCGAAACTTGCAAAAATCGTTTAGCGTGTTGCGCGTTCGTTAAAAATGATGTATCCGTAAGTGAATTGTAAGATGAACGGTGCTTTTTGTGCCGGGAAGTAATTCACCGTAAAACGCACCGGTCCGATAGGGGAATGGTAGATGGCGGATCCGGCTAATGCTGTTTTTTCTCCTTTGAATGGTTTGGAATATCCAAAGGAGCCATCATTATTAGTTACTAATTGCTTGAAAGGCTGAAAGTAATAACCGTCAAATCGGAAATCAATGTTCTTACGCGGTGTAAAGATCAAGCTAAAACCACCTCCGGCGTATTGGGATGCACGGTATTCAGGCAGGAAAAAGGTAGGCATATCTGCAAGTGGTTCGAATGACGACAAACTCAAAATGGTTGCCGTGTAGTTTTTGAAGAGTGATTGACTGGTGAGCAAGGCATTACCAAGGATTCCCAGACTGAAAAATTTGGTGCTTATCGGATAGCTCTGAATGGAACCGGACATTTGAAACCAGTTGTGTTTTTTGCGGTAGTCGTAGGCCGTATTGGAAGTTGAACCGGAAATACTGTGTTCATTTCCATTTACATAACGCATTTTAAAGGCTAATAAATGTCCGCTGCTGGCAAATTGCTTTCTATTCAAGGAATTTTGTTCCAATTCGAATTTCAGAACATGGCCGTAAAAACGCGTAAGATCTGCTGTGTCCTTGTTCGTAAAGTTTTCTGTTTGGTAGTATTTGTCTTCCAGTTCTAAATACCGATAATCGAAGGTCGTTTTGGAATTGTTAAAGATCGGTAGTTTGATTTGAGCACCGGTAAAGGCTTCGTTTTGAACAAGAAAAGAGGGTTTAACATCTTCAAAGAATGTTGCGAAGTTGCGGAAATAATCAAAACGGTTTAAAACCAAATAGGTGCTGAGGGTGATCGGGTAGGAGGATGGCAAGTTCACGTTGATCTGAATCTTACCCGAACCGTAGAATTTACCAAAATAGGAATTCAATTTGACGGATGTTGCCCAACGACCTAAATGGCGATAAGAGAGCTGTACAAATCCGGTGTTAATTGCACGGGAACTGACTATACCACCGACTTCCGCTTTGAACATTTTGGATTGTCTTACATCGATGTTCATTTTGTATGTTGAATCGGAAGATCGTGACAGGGTTGGATACAAATAGTCGATCTCTGAGGTGGCATAGGTCCGGAAATAGCGACGTTCTAAAACACGCGTATTCAAAACTTTATTTTTCTCATCTTTTAGAATTGAATTCTGCACATAGCTTTCGATTTTTGTTTTCGTCCCGCTCGTATTTACTTGATCTACAGTGAGTTTTGGAATCATGGCTTTGAAGGACTTTCTTCGCTCACTCAGCAAATTAGAGTCGACAGATTCCGGAATAAGACGTTTGAGAGAATCGATCACACTTAAAGTGCTCTGGTATCCGGCTTCAATGGCAGCTTTCACTTCGCCGAATTCAAAAGTCTGAATTGATGTTTTGGGCTCTATCAGCAAGCCGGCATCACAGGGCAAGTTGAAATTCGTCGGTGTAACCAACATGTTAGTTACTTGAGAGATCAAGTTTTCTTCTGTGGGCGGAGGTGCATTGTAGGATACATTCGAACC
>CAYRVL010000041.1:0-23398 GCA_964427665.1 uncultured Fluviicola sp.
GTTGCTTTCAATAATCCGATCAATTCGATGTAATCGCCAACGATGGTAAATTGTATGTGTTCCATTACTCACTTGTCTTTCTTGTATAAATGATATAAGCGATCGGCCGCGTCAAAAGCCGAGATCTCGCCGGCCAACAATTGTGTTTCGATTGCTTTTTTATGTGCTTTCACATTCGGATCATGATGCAAACCATAGATCAATTTCTCTTTCAAGGTCTCCTCCATCCAATACAGATCCTGCGTATGTCGTTTGTGTGTAAAACTTCCATTTGTTCTGGTATGTCGAGCAAAGCGATCAATCATCTCCCAGATCTCGGTAATTCCCGATCGTTCCAGCGAACTACAGCTTTTCACTTCAGGAATCCATCCGCTTTCAGTCGGTGGGAACAAATGAATCGCATTCTTGATCTCGCGAGCAGCCAATTGCGCCCGCTTCACATTGTCCCCATCAGCTTTCGTAACGGCCAAACCATCGGCCATTTCCATAATTCCGCGCTTGATCCCTTGCAACTCGTCTCCTGCTCCGGCCAAAAGCAGCAATAAAAAGAAATCGACCATAGAGTGCACCATGATCTCCGACTGCCCCACCCCAACGGTTTCGATGAACAAGACCTCGTAGCCGGCAGCTTCACACAAGATGATCGTTTCGCGCGTTTTTCTCGCCACGCCACCCAAAGTATTTCCGGCAGCCGTTGGACGAATGAATACCTCATCCATTTGCGACAAGTGTTCCATGCGTGTTTTATCGCCCAAAATACTTCCGCCGGTGCGTTCTGAACTAGGATCGATCGCCAAAACAGCCAATCGTTTCCCACTTTGGATAACGGTTTGTCCGAATACTTCAATGAAAGAGCTTTTTCCAACTCCCGGTACGCCGGTGATTCCGATGCGCAAAGAATTTCCGGCATGAGGTAAACACAATTGGATCAGTTGCTGTGCTTCTTCGATGTCTTCCGGTCGGGTGCTTTCCAAAAGTGTAATGGCCGCACTCAAATGCGCACGACTTTTTGAACGAATACCCGCAAACAACGGTTCTGCCTTGCGTAGATCGCGCATCGCTTTACGCTTTTTGAGCCATTCCGCTTTGTGCAATTCATCCATGACTACTGCATTCCAAACGGGAAAACTAAGAGGTCGGAAGCCCGATCAAACACGTATGTTTTGCCATTTTGAGAAACCAACATGACGCGAATGGATTGTTCTTGTCTGAACTCACTTTGCGCCATCACTTGTCGGCACGAGCCACAGGGCGATAAGCAAGCGTCCACATCTACCAACGATCCTTTGGCAACAACGGCCAAGGTTGTGATCTGCGAACCGGCATGATTTGCTCCGGCATAAAACAAGGCAACACGCTCGGCGCACAAGCCACTCGGATAGGCAATATTTTCCTGATTATTCCCTTTCACGATGACACCATCTTCCAAGCGCAAAGCCGCTCCTACATGAAAATCGGAATAAGGCGCATACGCCTGTTCGGCAGCCTCGTAAGCTTTGGTGATCAGTTCCTGGTCCTCTTGTGCCAATTCTTTCCAATCAGCAAAGATCTCGTATGTAATCGTATGGGTATGTTTCATGAAATTTGACTCGAACAAACAAATATACGCAAAGCGAATCATTTGGTTCACCTTTCATTTGTGCAGAATGTACTATCTTTGTCCTTCCATTTTTCCGCACATGCAGCAGTTCAAAAAAGTGTCGTTCTATACCTTGGGTTGTAAACTGAATTTTTCAGAGACTTCAACCATTTCAAGACTTTTTGAAAATGCCGGCTTTGCGAAGGTGGATTTCGATGATACACCGGATATTTTGGTGATCAACACCTGCTCCGTAACGGAAAATGCCGATAAAAAATGTCAGCAGTTGGTGCGAAAAGCTCAAAAGATCAATCCGGACGTTTACATCGCTGTGATCGGGTGTTATGCCCAGTTGAAACCGGAAGAGATCGCAGAAATTCCTGGCGTTTCTTTGGTGTTAGGTGCCAACGAGAAATTCAATATTGTAGAACACCTCGAGGAAAAACAAGCGGAAGGTCCTGCCACGGTAAAATTTGACAACATCAAACAGACCAAAGAATTCGTGCCCTCGCATTCCATGGGAGATCGCACACGTTCCTTCCTGAAAGTGCAAGACGGTTGCGACTATTTCTGTACGTTTTGTACCATTCCTCTCGCGCGTGGTAAAAGTAGAAATGCAACCATTGCTGAAACGGTTCAGGAGGCTGAAAAAATTGCCCAAACTGCTATTAAAGAGGTCGTTCTGACGGGCGTGAATATCGGAGATTTCGGTCAGGGAGGCGAGGAAAACTTTTTCGAATTGGTTAAAGCGCTTGATCGCGTGGACGGCATCGAACGATTCCGCATTTCCTCCATCGAACCCAATTTATTAAGCAATGAGATCATTCATTTTACTTTGAATGAATCGAAACGCTTCGTTCCACATTTTCACGTTCCCCTTCAGGCAGGAAACAACCGTTTGTTGAAAGCCATGCGCCGCAAATACGAACGTGAATTGTACGCCGATCGTGTGGCAACGATCAAGAAGTTTGATCCGGACTGCTGCATTGGTGTTGACGTCATCGTAGGATTTCCGGGAGAAACTGATGAGGAATTTTTGGATACGATCAATTTCCTGAAAGATCTAGATGTTTCCTATTTACACGTATTCACCTATTCCGAACGAGCGAACACCACAGCGGTAAAACTGGGAGATGCCGTTCCTCAGGAAATTCGCAAACAACGCAGCAAGCAACTGCACATCTTATCCGATAAAAAGAAACGCGCCTTTTACGAAAGTCAGATCGGGAAAACAAAAACCGTACTTTTCGAAGCCGAGGAAGAAAACGGGGTGATGTATGGATTCTCTGAGAATTACGTGAAGGTGAAGGTTCCGTTCGATCCAGCATTGATCAATGAAATGCGCGCCGTAGAATTGTTAGAGATCGATCGTGATGGCATCGTGAAATGCCGATTGGTGTGATCAACGCAAGAGCGATACGTGCCCAACAATCGTGTAGCTGTCTTCTGTAAACAGATCCGAATAGGAAATTTTCCACACGTAAACGCCATCCGGACAAGGTAAGTACTTGTACGTTCCATCCCACGCTTTGGACTGTGCATCACCCGAGTAGATCAATTCTCCCCAACGGTTGAATACTTCCATCTTGAAATCATCGATGTTGACTCCCAAAGCGAAAAATTCCGCATTGATGCTATTCCCGTCCGGTGTAAACGCATTGGGCACGTAGATCAACGGATCGTACTTCACACGAACAATATCGGAAGATTGACAGCCGTTCGTGTCCGTAAACGTAACGGTATACACGTAATTTTGATCCGGTTGCGCCATTGGATCCTGACAAACCACACAGGACAAATATTCGGCAGGTGACCACACAAAGGTTCCTGGACCGGAAGCCACCGCATTTAACGGTACCTCTTCCCCCAAGATCGCAAATACATCCGGATTCGTCTGTACAAAGGGTACAGGATACACTTCGATCAGTACGGAAGCCGTATCCATACATCCATACGCGTCGGTCCCAGTTACAATAAAATTGGTGGAGATCGAAACTGTTGTGGAAACTTCACTATAATTGCTAGTAGCCGGCGTAACCTGTGATGGATTCCACACATAGCTCTGAGCTCCTGTTGCAGACATGTAAACTAGCTCACCAGGACAAACAATGGTGTCGCCAAAGCCATCCACTTGAGCAATGATCAAATCGATCCAGGCAGAATCTCGTATGGTTGCGCAGGCATTTATGAAGTCACAGTACACATATTGTTCGGTGTTTGCCGCAATGACCACACTGGATCCATTCGCCGGTGAAACCACAGAATTAGGCGACCAGTTAAAATATTCAGCACCAGTGACGGTAAGCGCTAGCGATCCACCGGAACAAAATTTCAAGGTGTCGGGAAGATCCGGATTTGGAGGCTCCGTAAAAACAGTAATTGCAACGTTTTGAGAAATTGGACAGCCATCAGCTGTCTCTCCACTTACTTGATAAGTGATCGAACTTGTTGGCGTAGAAACCGGCGTAAAACTGGTCGGATTGTCCAAAAATGTTGGTGGTGACCACGAAGCATTCACCACGCCATTAATAAATAGTGGAACCGAATTCCCAATACAAATGGTCGTATCTTCACTGATATCCACCGCCGTTTGAGCCACCGTAACAGCAACCTGAACCGTGTCGACACCGCAACTGTCACTAATAACACATGTGAAAACCGTATTCTGATTGACACTGGCCACCGGATTGGCAATGGTAGCATTATTCAGATACTGCGCCGGAGTCCAGGCATAAGTCGAACCGCCAAATGCTTCCAACTGCGCGGTTTCACCGGGACAAACCAAGATGTCTGGATCAATAACTCCTCCTTGAAAATCTCCGATATTGACCAAAAACTGCAAGGAATCGGACGCAAAACAATTGTTTGTATCCGACACGACCAAAGTCACGGTATATTGACCTGGACCAGCATACGTATGCGATGGATTCACATCCGTTGAGGTGGAACCGTCCCCAAAATCCCAGAAAAACTCATTTCCGTTCGAGGAATTGTTTTGAAACACCACCGGATCTGGCAAGCAAATCAGTGGATCTGGATCATTGATGATCGCTTCGATCGAACTCAACTCAAACTTAAAGGCCGCCAAATTGCAGTTAAAACTCGGGTTACTCGGCGACCAAACACCCGGCGTGGTAGAAAAACCAAAATCATTGCCTCCGCAAGCTGCACAAACGGCGTGATAAATATTTCCGTTCTTGTCAAATCGACTGGTGCCACCATCCACGTGATTGTATGAAGAGCTTGTACCGCCAATAAACGTCGCGTATTCCAGTGCCGAGGCTTCCTGACTCAATACAGCGATCCAGAAATTGCTCCCGGAGGTGTTGGATTGAAAAGCATCCGGAGTTACCGGAAATCCGATGGTCGAACTTTGTGTTGCTCCCGGCGAATAGATCTGATTGATCTGTCCTCCCCACCCGGAAATGTAAATATCCTTGCAATTTGAAACCAAAAAAGCCGTTGGTGAGATCTCTACATGTCCACTTCCGGCACCCACGGTAGTGATCCAATTTTGAGCCGATAAGTTGGTCGTGTACTTCGCAATGATCTGACCGGAATTCGCTGTTCCATAGCAACCGGGCGAAATGGCGATCGAACCTTCCGACTGACCATAAATGTACACACTGTTGTCATTGTCCAACTGCACAAAAAACGATTGATCGTATTCATTCGTACCGATGTATGTTCCCGAAAGTACGGACCCCGCAGCATTGGAAAAACGCGTGACAAAACCATCTGACAATCCGCCGTTGTAGGAAAGATCGTGTCCGGAAAGCAAGGTCAAATTGGAAGAAGTAGTTCCTCCCGTCACGTAAACATCGCCGGTGGACGATAACTGCAAACCATTGCCGGATTCCTCACCAGAACCTCCGTAATAAGTCGACCAAGCCATGGTGGTCAGATTCTCCGACATTTTAAACACGACCGCATCCTGCAAACCCGATAAGGAACCTTGGGAAGCGCTCACAGTTGGAAAATTTGCGGATTGCGTGGAGCTTGCCACGTACACAAATCCATTCGCATGAATGATCTCCCCCCGAAAAGGATCCCCGTAATTGAAAAATAGCGTTGACTTATTCACGCCATCCGTACCGCTACCACCTACAAAGGTCGATCCAACTAACGCTGTACCACCGGCATTGAAGCGCGTGACGTAAATATCCGCTCCCCCTACAAATCCTAATTCATTGGCATCTACTGTTGGTCCGCCATTGTGTGTTTGGTCATAAGCTCCGGCCGTCGTCGGAAAATTCGCACTTCCCGTTACACCCAGAACATACAGGTTGTTATTGGCATCTGTTACCAAACTGTGGATGGTTTCATTGTCATTTCCTCCGAGATAGGTGGAATAGAGCAAAGTTGTACCCGTTGCGTTGAATTTGGAAATGCTGGCATCAAATCCCGTCATGGAAAACACGCCGCCGTTGGGCATCGAAGCCGTATAACTCATGCCGCCATTGTACGAGAGATCAAAAGCTCCCGAGGTCGTCGGGTAATTTCCACCATTCGCGCCAAACACAATTCCACCCGCATACAAATTTCCTTGTTCATCGGGAGTCGCCGACATGCCCCAATTGTCCATGGTGGAACCGGTAAAGGTGCTGAACACAATATTCGGATCGATCACCAAAACCTGCGTGGGGTCGTATTTGCCCAATTCGAATTGCACGGTATTTCCTTTGAGGCGAAACTTCACGGAAACTTCCTGTCGTTTCCCATTGGCGATCGTCCAAGCTTTTGGGGCAGATTCAACCAATTCTCCGAAATCGGTAACTACATGTAATTCACCATTTTCCAAATAAACTTTCTGGGATCCAGTGATGTGCGCTGCAATTAACTTCGGATCATGACCCGGATGCACGATAAAACTGTATTTGACCTGCTTTTGCTTTCCCTGCACTTCGAGATCGATGCCCGGATAAAATGCTTTGTAGGTTGTCTTAGAAACATCGTAAATGCCCGATCGCCAACGTGATGGATCTTTTCCGATAAAGTAATTGCTGTAATGTGCACTGCGACCTTCTTCTACTTTTTGCCCTTGCCAGGAATTGTTCTGAAAGTGCATTTTCACCACTTGCGCATGTATGTTCGAATGGTCGTGTCCGGATTCTTTGGCTGTATGACGGTGAGTCGGTTTTTCGTGAAACAAATAGGTAAAACCATCCTCATCCAACATCATCACCCCTTGATCCATTTGAACTTGGTACTGGATTGGTTCGTCCCATTGCCCCAAATTCGGACGTAGCCAGATCTGTTCGCTTTGCGCGAGCAAGCAAGTAGCTGATAGCAAGCTCATTAAAACAAACAGGTGCTTCATATTCCGAAATTACGAAAAGACCATCACAAATTGGTAGAATCGGTTAGATTTTTAGCAAAGTAGGCTTTTCAGAAACTAAACAGTCATTTTTTCAAAAAGTTGCCTGTTTTAACAAAAGATTATCGCGTTCTTCTTCGGCTGAATCGATTTAGAATCTGTAATTTTGCGCCAACATTTCAGGCGACATGAGTGATGCTATCAAACACGAGTGCGGAATAGCACTTATCCGATTAAAACAACCCCTTCAATACTACGTTGACAAATACGGAACTGCTTTTTACGGGATCAACAAGCTCCATTTATTGATGGAAAAGCAGCATAACCGTGGTCAAGACGGTGCCGGTGTTGCCAACATCAAATTGGATATGGAACCAGGTGAGCGTTATATTTCTCGCTACCGAAGCATCGATCCCAAACCGATCCAAGACATTTTCGATCACATCAACCAGCGATTTTATCAGATCGGTGAAGAAGATCCAGCCAAACTCAAAGACGTCGCTTACCTGAAGAAACATGCCGGATTCACCGGGGAACTTTTCTTGGGTCACTTGCGCTACGGAACCTTCGGAAGAAATTCCATCGAAAGTTGTCACCCGTTCTTGCGCCAGAACAACTGGATCACCCGCAACTTGGTGGTAGCCGGAAATTTCAATCTGACCAATGTCGATGAACTATTTGATGTCTTGCTCGAGATCGGTCAGCATCCCAAGGAGAAATCTGACACGGTTACGGTACTGGAAAAGATTGGACACTATTTGGATGTTGAAAACGAAGAATGGTACACGCAGCTGCAAAATAGCGGTTTATCAAACCAAGAAATTTATGCGAAAATTGCGGAAAATCTAAATATTGAACAAATTCTAAAGCGCTCCTCGGAGGATTGGGATGGTGGCTATGCCATGTGTGGTTTGTTCGGTCACGGAGATGCCTTTGTTTTGCGCGATCCACACGGAATTCGACCTGCTTTTTGGTACGAAGATGAAGAAGTGTGCGTCGTGGCATCTGAACGCCCTGTTATCCAAACCGCTTTCAATTTGCAAATGGAACAGGTTCAAGAACTTACTCCGGGTCACGCCTTGATCATCAAGAAAAACGGATCGGTATCCGAAGTGGAGATCAACGTACCTCAAGCACCTAAAAAATGTTCGTTCGAACGCATTTACTTCTCGCGCGGAAACGATTACGACATTTACGAAGAACGCAAGAATTTGGGGCGCTTCGTAGTTCCAAATGTGTTGAAAATGATCGATTTCGATCTGGACAACTCCGTGTTCTCGTTCATTCCGAATACCGCAGAAGGCTCCTTTTACGGGATGATCAAAGGTCTTGAAGATCATTTGAACGATCGCAAGTATCAAGCAATCCTTAACTTGGGACATACCCCTACCGAAACAGAACTTAAGGAAATACTTTACCAGCGAGCACGCATTGAAAAGATCGCTATTAAAGACGCAAAAGCCAGAACATTCATTACGCAAGATGATGCGCGTGACGATATGGTGGCTCAAGTTTACGATATCACCTATGGTTCTGTGGTGCGAGGAAAAGATAATTTAGTGGTAATCGACGACAGCATTGTGCGCGGTACCACCTTGAAGCAATCCATCCTGCGCATCTTGGATCGTTTAGGTCCAAAACGCATTGTAGTTGTTTCTTCTGCTCCACAAATTCGCTACCCGGATTGCTACGGGATCGATATGGCGAAAATGGGTGATTTCATTGCCTTTGACGCAGCTATCGCCTTGCTGAAAGAAACAGGAAGAGCACATATCATTCAGGAAGTTTACGAAAAATCGGTAGCGCAAGCACATTTGCCAAAGGAACAGATCGTGAATTACGTGAAAGAGATCTATGCACCTTTTACGGATCAGGAAATTTCCGATAAGATCGCTGAAATGCTGACTCCGGAAAACATCCATGCCGAAGTGAAGATCGTTTACCAAACAGTGGACGACTTGCACCGTGCTTGTCCGGGAAATACCGGCGACTGGTACTTTACAGGAGATTATCCAACAGCAGGAGGAAACAAAGTGGTCAATCGCGCTTTCATCAACTACGTGGAAGGAAAGAACGAGCGCGCCTACTGATTCGCATTGGAATAACCGCTCGAATTGATTAATTTTAGCGTATAAGGTCGAAATGATGCAACGGAAACCAACAACAGCATTTGTTTATTTACTCGGTGCGTACGTGTTGGTACAGTTTGTTTGGTGGGGATATCACCTCATCGATCTGACGCAAGCCTCGGCCAAAAATCCAGACGCCGTTTCGGGACGTGTTTTGATGATCGTTGGAGAGGGATCTGTTTTCCTCTTATTACTTTTGCTCGGCTTGTGGCGCATTAAATCATCCATTCGGAAGGAGATCCATATCGCCCGACAACAGAACAATTTCATGCTGTCGGTAACACACGAACTGAAAACTCCCCTGGCAGCGACTAAATTGTATTTACAAACCTTATTGAAGCACCAAAATTTACCGGAAGAAAAGAAACAAGACCTGCTCCAAAAGGCCGTGGAGGAATCCAATCGACTGGAATTATTGGTGGAACAGATCTTAACAGCATCCCGATTAGAGCAACAACACATCGACCTGAACCGTTCGCGTTTTGAACTGAACGAAGCCGTCATGGAGTTGATCGAGATCCAGCGCAACAGACAAGCCATCCCAATCGCATTCACACCGGTAAATGCCTTGCACGTCCGTACAGATCGCTTTTTGCTGCATACCGCAATCAACAATCTGCTGGAAAACGCACTTAAATTCACGGATCCACAGCGAGGTGTGATTGTAACGATCACGCAACATGAACTGTATATCGCTATTCGCATCAAGGATTTTGGCAAAGGAATACCGGCAGAAGATCAACGATTGCTCTTCAAGAAATTTACGCGACTCGAGAACGAAGAAACACGCACAACCAAAGGCACCGGATTGGGCTTGTACATTGCCTACCAAAGCACGAAAGCCATCGGAGGCATCGTCAAATTAGTAAATCCGGGAGAATCCGGAGCAGTATTCGAAATACAAATACCAAATGAGTAATCAAAAAGTGGGGTTGATCATCCTGGATGGATGGGGAATAGGAGATGGAACGAAAGCCGATGCGATCAAGCATGCTCAAACTCCGGTCATGGATGGTTTGCTGGCGAATTATCCGCATGCGCAATTATTGGCCTGCGGAGAACATGTAGGTTTGCCGGATGGACAAATGGGAAATTCCGAAGTGGGTCATCTCAATATCGGTGCAGGTCGCATTGTTTATCAGGAACTCACCCGCATCAACAAAGCGATCCGTGACGGAGCATTTTTCGAAATCCCGAAATTGAAAACTGCTTTTGAAACTGCAAAGAACAGTGGCAAAAATGTACACTTCATCGGTTTGGTTTCGGAAGGAGGTGTACACAGTTCTCAGGAACATTTACACGCGCTGTTAGACATGGCTCACGCGCATGGTTTGACCAACGTGTGGATCCATGCCTTTACGGACGGACGCGACTGTGATCCGAAAAGTGGTGTTGGATTTCTGAAAAATTTACAAGCACATTGCGAGAAAACTACCGGAAAAATTGCTTCCATCGTTGGTCGCTATTATGCCATGGATCGCGACAATCGTTGGGAACGCGTAAAAGTAGCTTACGATGCTATGGTTCACGGTACCGGTGAACTATTTTCTGATGCGGTGCAAGCATTGACAGACAGTTACGAAAATGACATTACGGATGAATTCATCAAACCTCATGTTCGTGCAAACAAAGAAGGAAGTATTCAATCCGGTGATACCGTGATCTGTTTCAATTTCCGAACGGATCGACCGCGCGAGATCACCGATGCGTTAACACAACGTGCATTTCCGGAATACAACATGGAGCCTTTGGTGTTGAATTATTACACCATGACCAACTACGATGTGAAGTTCAAAAAGATCCACGTGTTGTTTGAAAAAGACAATCTGCAAAATACCCTAGGAGAAGTACTTGCTAAAATGGGTAGAAAACAGATCCGCATTGCAGAAACCGAAAAATATCCACACGTTACGTTCTTCTTCTCCGGCGGACGGGAGAAGGAATTCGATGGTGAAACGCGTATCTTGGTAAAATCTCCCAAAGTAGCTACTTACGACCTGCAACCAGAAATGAGTGCACCGGAAGTACGCGACCGCATCGTAGAAGCTATGAATCTTCAAATGCCTGATTTTTTCTGTTTGAACTTCGCTAATCCCGACATGGTGGGTCACACCGGTGTATACGACGCGATCGTGAAAGCTGTTGAAACAGTAGATGCTTGTCTGGGAGATATTATTGCTACCGCCAAAGATCTGGGCTACGAATTATTGATCATCGCAGATCACGGCAACGCGGATGTGGCATTCAATGAGGATGGCTCTCCAAATACAGCGCATTCCTTGAATCCGGTGCCGGTTATTTTGATGACGGATGACGCACATGTAGCACTGAACAGCGGAATTTTAGCAGATGTAGCACCAACGATCCTTTCCCGCATGCGTATAGCAGCACCAATCGAAATGGATGGGAAATCCTTGATCACTTACACATCCTGATCATTACTTTTAAGCATAAAAAAGGGGCAATTTTCTTTGCCCCTTTTGTTATTTAAATGCGTTTCTTATTTCGATAAGTGAACAAATCCCTGTCCGATCAATTCATCTCCGGCTACACCAACTACGCGGTACTGACAGAAATAAACGCCTTCAGAAGCCATCTGACCATTGATCTTTCCATCCCATGCCGGAGGTGTGCCAAGAATGGACGCAACACCCGGTCCGCTTCCTGTGTAAACCACACTACCGTAGCGGTTGGTGATCGTAAACTCTACCAATTGTGCATTGGTTGTTGTCAATTCAAACACGTCATTGATCTGATCCCCGTTTGGTGTAAACACGTTCGGAATCTGAACAGTTGGTGTTGGGAAAATACAACTTCCATCATCGATTACCGCAAGTGGGTTGTAGTTCAAAGCAATCGGACTCATACAACCACAGATCGAAATGTCCACGAAACCAATGATGGTATCCGAACACACACCATCTGAAGCGATCAACGTGATGGTTGCATCTTCCGTGTAAACCTGATCAAACGAGGCCGTGCTAGTTGTGTTAAAATTGTTTCCATTCCCCATACTCCAGCTGTAGCTGTTTGTATTCTGACTGGTATTTGTGAAGGTTACCGTGAGTGGAGAACATCCAGCTGTTACAGATTGGGTGAAATTAGCAATTGGTCCTGCATTCGTATTTACCACAATTGAATCTACCACTGTACATACATCGTCGGTTACGGTGAAAATATACGTTCCAGCCGGAAGATTCTGCATCACAGACGCATCAATATTGAATCCACCGCCAGGTGATGGACCATTCCAGTTGTATTGCGGCTGTCCGGTTACTCCTTCTGCCATTCCCCAAACAACACCGGTATTTTGACAATAACTTGTGTTTTCAGTACCCATGGTATCAATAGCCAAAGTTTGGTTCATCGTTACGGTAACGGTATCGGTTCCCGTATTTCCACAGGCGTCGATTGCTGTTACAATATAATTGATACTACCGTTTTGATTGATAGCCAGATAAGCGGTATCGTTCGTTTGGTTCATGTAATTCCAGCTGTAGGAGTACGGACCAAAACCATTTGTGACGAACACATGGGATATGACCGAATCGTTCGCACATTGGACAATTGGATCGACCTCCACGATGTTTAATACAGGCCCGTCAATAATATATAAGGTTCCGGTAGTCACAATAGTGTCTCCACATTCTGTAACAGTCAATGCCGTGATAATTACCGATTCTGGAGCTTCAACCAATCCATCGCCTAGAGCATTGATCGTAACGATGACCGTATCTTGACCAGGAAGGAACGTAATTGGATTAATGACACCAGTATAATCAACACCTTGAGTTGCCGTTCCAGAAATATTGTAGTTAATAACCAAAGTATCATTTGCCTGATTCAAAGGTCGAGAGAAGATAAACTGAGCGTTAGTACAGTTTTCAATGATCGAAGTATCTCCACTAACGGTTGCTACCGCAATATCCACAGCTTCTGAACCAAAGGAATTGGCCTCCAAAAATACTCCAGAATCCCAGCCGTTATCGCCTACATTACAGATTGCTAATTTGATGTGGTACGTTTGTCCACAAACTACATGCGCAACTGCCGTCAACACCACCGTTGTTCCATCATATTGGATCGCTGTTCCATACGCAGCGCCACTCAAGTTGTTCACATAGAAAGTAGGGTTTTGCGTTCCACCTGGACCCACATTATTGATCGTTACCGGTGTACTTGTTCCCGGTAAAAGCGCAATGTTCAAATTTGTGTAATTTCCCCCTGCCGGATTGGCTCCTGAAAGAAAGAATCCAAACGCATCGTTGAAAGTAGACGGTGAAAACTCCGGATACTCCTCTGAAGCAAATACGTAGCGAAAACTAATGGTGTCTCCTGAAGGGATGAAATCAAATTCCAAAATCGCACCATTCGTTGGATTTCCAGCTGCAATCGCATTCAACTGTGGATCTAATGAAACATCGGGAGTCGGAGGCATGTTGTTCGAGGCACCTCCTTGTGTATTTGGACCCGGAGCGACAGAGCTGTTTCCAGTCGTTAATAAAACACCCGATTGAAGCGGAAATGTTGTGTTTGCCGCATTAAAAAAGGAAACATTTCCTTGAGGTTGCTGTGCATTCACAACACTACCATTGTAGGTAATATTAGAAGCCGTTACCCCGTTTCCTAAAAGTACGTTTTGCACTAAACCATCTGGTGCAATAGCGTTTTGAACAACGATTTGACCAAAGCTGTTCGCAGATAAAAATAGGGTTAAAGCCACTAAAAATGAAAAAATTCCCTTCATAAGTATTTGTTTGATTTAACTATGACTGATTTTTCAATCAATGGGTTGCATGTCACGCAACATTATTAAATTTTACTTGTTTTTCCATCAATCTGAGATCAGATTAGTGTCGAAACTATTAGTTTTTGCAACTTTACAAAAAGTTTTAAGATGAAAAGAACTCAAGACTATATTTTAGAAAACAAAGAAAAATTTCTAACTGAATTGATCGAATTACTAAAAATTCCAACAATATCTGCCGACAGTGCTTATGCACAAGATGTCTTGAAAGGTGCTGAAAAAGTAGCCGATTTTTTACGCCAAGCAGGTGTAGACACCGTTGAAATTGTAGCAACAAAAGGTCACCCAATAGTTTACGGTGAAAAGATCATTGATCCGAATTTGCCAACTGTACTTGTTTACGGACATTACGATGTGCAACCGGCTGATCCAATCGACTTATGGACTTCTCCTCCATTCGAACCGGTGATCAAAACGACACCTATTCACCCGGAGGGAGCTATTTTTGCGCGCGGCGCCTGCGACGATAAAGGTCAATTCTTCATGCACGTAAAAGCTGTTGAGGCCATGATCCAATCCGGTGAATTGCCATGCAACGTGAAATTCATGATCGAAGGCGAAGAGGAAGTGGGATCCGTAAATCTCGGTTGGTTCATCACGGAATACAAAGAAAAACTGAAAGCAGACATCATTTTGGTTTCGGATACAGGTATGTTGGGGAATGATACGCCTTCCATCACAACCGGACTGCGCGGATTGAGCTACGTGGAGGTAGAAGTAACGGGGCCGAATCGCGACTTGCACTCCGGACTCTACGGCGGATGCGTTGCCAATCCGATCAACATTCTCACAAAAATGATCGCTAGTTTGCACGACGAGAACAACCACATCACTGTCCCAGGATTTTACGATGCAGTTCAGGAATTGACTGACGCAGAACGCGCAGAAATGGCGAAAGCTCCATACGATGAGAATAAATACAAAACAGCACTGAACATCAATGCCGTTCATGGCGAAGCCGGATATTCTACACCGGAGCGCGGATCGATCCGTCCAACTTTGGATGTGAATGGAATTTGGGGAGGTTATACCGGAGAAGGCGCAAAAACCGTAATTCCTTCCAAAGCTTACGCAAAAATTTCGATGCGTTTGGTGCCACATCAAATGCCGGATGCGATCACGGAATTGTTCAAAAATCACTTTGAAAGCATTGCGCCTGCGGGTGTACGTGTGGAAGTAAAACCGCATCACGGCGGAGAACCGGTCGTTACACCGATCGATTCACACGGATACAAAAGCGCGGCTTACGCGTATGAACAAACATTTGGCAAAACACCAATTCCGGTGCGCAGCGGAGGTTCCATTCCGATCATTGCACTGTTCGAAAAAGTATTGGGCTTAAAAACGGTGATGATGGGCTTCGGTTTGGACTCAGATGCGATCCACTCGCCAAACGAACATTACGGATTGTTTAATTTCTACAAAGGAATTGAAACCATTCCGCATTTCTTCCATTATTTCGCGAAAGGGGAACAATGAAAAAGTGGATTGGGATCATAATTATTCCGCTTCTTTTGCTGAGTGCGTGTTCGTTTGAAGAACCGAATTTTGGCGAAGCAGGCAATTTTAAACTCCAAAAACTGGATGGTTCGCACATCGAGTGTGCCTTCGATGTACAAATCGACAACCCAAACGCGATTGGATTTAAGATCAAAAAAGTTGCTGCGGATATTACCCTGGAAAATCAGGTCGTAGGATTGGTGAAATTGAATGACAAGATCAAGATCAAACGCAAATCTAAAAACACCTATACTATTCCCTTGGTGATCGACCTGGAAAGCGGTGCACTGATCACCTTGATGAAAAATGCCGGAAAGAAAGAAGTTCCGGTGACGATCAAAGGCATCGCCAAAGGAAGTGTGCTGGGAATTTCCAAAAAGATGGAGTTCTCTGAAACGAAAAAAGTGAATCCCGGTGACCTCAAATCACTGCTCGGAAAATAAAAAAAGAGGCTTTTGGCCTCTTTTTTTGTCGATATACTTACAGATTACTTCTGCAGCAATGCTTTCATGTTTGTACGTGCGTTCAAGAAGCCTGCAAGTTCTGAAATAGCAATGCGCTCCTGTTGCATCGTATCGCGGTCGCGCACGGTAACCGTATTGTTTTCCAAGGTTTCGTGATCCACCATGATACAGAACGGTGTTCCGATCGCATCCTGACGGCGGTAGCGTTTCCCCGGAGAATCTTTTTCGTCGTACTGACAATTGAAGTCGAAACGCAGTTCGTTGAAGATCTCGGTAGCTTTTTCCGGCAAACCATCTTTCTTCGTCAACGGCATGACCGCTACTTTATACGGTGCCAAAGCTGCAGGTAGTTTCAACACTACGCGCTCTGATCCATCTTCCAATTTTTCGTTCTTGTAACAAGCGCTCATCACCGCCAAGAACATGCGATCTAACCCAACCGACGTTTCTACCACGTAAGGAACGTAGCTCTGGTTCAACTCCGGATCAAAATACTGCAACTTTTTCCCGGAAAACTGTTCGTGTTGTTTCAAATCGAAATCGGTGCGTGAATGGATTCCTTCCAATTCCTTGAAGCCCATCGGGAAATCGAACTCGATGTCACAAGCCGCGTTTGCGTAATGCGCCAATTTGATGTGGTCGTGCTCGCGGTAATATTTGTCGCCCAAGCCCAAGGCTTTGTGCCAGTTCAAACGCGTCGTTTTCCAGTGCTCGTACCATTTCATCTCCTCACCCGGACGGCAGAAGAATTGCATTTCCATTTGTTCGAATTCGCGCATGCGGAAAATGAACTGACGGGCAACGATCTCGTTACGGAATGCTTTCCCGATCTGTGCGATCCCAAACGGAATCTTCATACGACCTGTTTTCTGAACGTTCAAGAAATTCACGAAAATTCCCTGAGCCGTTTCCGGACGCAAGTAGATGGTTGCAGCGTCTCCGGCCACAGAACCCAATTCCGTAGAGAACATCAAGTTGAACTGACGTACTTCTGTCCAGTTGCGCGACCCTGAGATCGGACAAACAATTTCCAGATCTTCGATCAATTGTTTCACCCCTTCCAGATCATTGTTCTCCAACGTTTCGCGCATACGGTCTTCGATCTCGGTGATCTTGGTTTCGTTGCGCAACACATTCGGGTTGGTGGCACGGAATTGAGCTTCGTCGAAAGCATCGCCAAATTTCTTGGATGCTTTTTCCACCTCTTTATTGATCTTCTGACGGATCTTTTCGATATGCTCTTCGATCAAGACATCCGCACGGTAGCGTTTTTTCGAATCTTTGTTATCGATCAATGGATCATTGAACGCATCCACGTGTCCGGAAGCTTTCCAGGTAGTTGGGTGCATGAAGATAGCTGCATCAATACCAACGATATTATCGTTCATCTGCACCATCGCCTTCCACCAATATTGTTTGATGTTATTCTTCAATTCGGCTCCCAGCTGACCGTAGTCGTATGTGGCTGCTAAACCATCGTAAATCTCAGAAGAAGGAAAAACAAATCCGTATTCCTTCGCGTGCGAAATCACTTCTTTCAGTAGATCGTCTTTTTGTTCCATGCGGCAAATTTAGTGGTTTAACTGACAAGTAAACAGAACTCTGTCCGGAAAGCACAAATTCTCTTCACTTTCTCCGATCATCCGGATCAGAAGCTTGAAAACTGGCATGATTTTACAGCGAAAAAATGGAAATGAAAAAGTTGAAGCTTTTTTGCATTAATTTTAACCAAACAATAATTGTATGAACAAGATGATCAAAAACATTTTTGGCCTATTAATAATCTGCTTACTAGCTATCCCGGTTTTGGGACAGAAGAAAGGCAAATCTCCGGCAAAATTGGAGCCGGGCTTATATGCACAATTCACCACCACAAAAGGAGTGATCCTTGTAAAATTAGAACACGAAAAAACGCCGATGACCGTGGCGAATTTCGTTGGACTGGCTGAAGGAAAATTCACCGTTTTTGATACGATCAACTTCGCAAAACCATTCTACGACGGCTTGAAATTTCACCGTGTGATCAAAGATTTCATGATCCAGGGCGGCGATCCGCAAGGAACAGGAATGGGTGGTCCGGGCTATAAATTCTTCGACGAAACCCGTTCAGATCTAAAACACAGCGGACCGGGAATTCTATCCATGGCGAACAGCGGACCGGCTACAAACGGGAGTCAGTTCTTCATTACACACAAAGAAACGCCGTGGTTGGATGGCAAGCACACTGTTTTCGGACACGTAGTTCAAGGACAAGACGTAGTGAATGCCATTGAGCAAAACGACGAGATGAAGCAAGTGAAGATCTTGCGCATCGGGAAAGAGCTGAAGAAATGGAATGCTACAGAAGTTTTCAAAGCGGCCTACAAAGAGGCACAAGCAGTAGAAGAGAAGAAGCGTGCGGAGAAAGCGCGTTTGGATTCCTTAGAAAAGATCCGCATTGATAAAGTTTCTAAGATGACAGATGCCGAATACAAAGTATATTTATTGGAAGAAGTGCGCAAGAAATACCCGGAAGCACAACAAACGGAAAGTGGTTTGGTATATGTGATCCAACGTGCAGGAAACGGAACAAAAGCAAAAACAGGCGATATGGTTTCTACGCACTACCGTGGAACCTTGATGGATGGAACCAAATTCGATGCGTCGTACGACCGCAACCAACCCTTGAACTTCACGCACAACGCGAATCAGATGATCAAAGGCTACGACGAAGCAGTTTCTATCCTAGAAATTGGCGGGAAGGGAATCTTCATCATTCCTTACTTCAACGCGTATGGAAAAGGTGGTCGTCCGCCGGTAATTCCTGCATACAGCGATTTGGTTTTCGAGATTGAATTATTGAGCGCTACACCGGGTCCGGACCCAATGAAAAAAGAGCCGAAATAATCTTGGATAAATACACACAAGGGCTGTTCTTCGGAGCAGCTCTTTTTTGTTTTGGAAAGACCCTCCGCTTCCATTTTTCTCGGAAATTTTGTAGGTTTGGGAAAGGACGAAACAAGAGCAAACCTTCGCCTATACATCTATATGGGTTGCTAAAGGGAAGTTTTTGTTCTCCTATATATAAGTTAGGTGCAATTATGAAGTACTAGGTGTTAAAAACTATTTCTTGAATAAAAAACATTGTTTCCCTATTTTTAGACAAACAAATCAAAAAACATGGAGCGTCAAATAGGGACATACTTAAGAGAAAGAAGAAACGAGTTAGGTTTACCACTTAGACAAGTTGCTGCGCAGGTAAATATTGACACTTCAATGCTTTCTAAAATTGAAAAAAATGAAAGAAAGTTAAATCCTGAATTAATCGACAAATTAGCCGAGTGTTTAGATTTAGAAAAGGATAAATTATCTAAAATTCACTATCAAAATTCTATTCTTACTGAATTGAAACAATATCCTGAACTTGAGGATGTTCTAAATATTGTTCAGGAACAAATTAATCAGTATTCATTTAAATTTGAAAAAGACTGGAGAGAAAAGGAGTTTTCAAATCCGGACGCAACGATTCGAATCGGAACAATGTTCTCGGGAATTGGTGCAATTGAATATGCGTTGAAACGTTTGAATTTAAAATCTGAAATTCAATTTGCAAGTGATATTGATAACTTTGCAAAGCAAAGTTATTTCGCAAATTATGAAATTGCTGAAAGCAATTGGTATAATGATGTTCACAACATTGATGGAAAAAAATACAAAGGAAAATTAGATCTATTAGTTGGTGGAAGTCCTTGTCAATCTTTTTCAATGGTTGGAAAACGTAGAGGTTTTGACGACACAAGAGGAACTTTATTTTATGAGTTTGCAAGAGTCGTAAAAGAAAGCCAACCCAATGTTTTCATTTTTGAAAACGTAAAAGGTTTAATAAATCACGACAGCGGAAATACATTTGAAATCATAAAAGCAACCTTTGACGAACTTGGATACAGATATTATTACCAAGTTTTAAACGCAAAAAACTACGGTATACCGCAACACAGAGAAAGAATTTTTGTTATTGGCTTCAAAGACAAAAAGGTAGAATTTACATTTCCTGAACCAATTGAATTGGAATACAAAATGCAAGATTTTTTAGAGGATTTTACCGATAGTAAATATTATTTGAAAGAAAAAGGGGTGAAATTTGTAACTAGTTCAAAAAATAGAAACAAACGCTACACTCAAATAAATGGAGAAATTGCACTTTGCCAAAAAGCGAACCAACAATTTAATTGGCACGGAGATTTTGTGTTTGAACAAGGAGAAAGTGAATTTGATGAGTTTATTTTTGATGTGAATAACGTTGAAGAAAAATACTATTTATCCGACAAGGTTCGGGATTATGTTTTAAGTAGTGGAACAAAAACTTTCAAAACTTCAACTAAAACTGACCTTGAAGTAGCGAGGCCACTTTTGCAAAGTATGCACAAAATGCATAGAGCTGGAGTAGACAATTACGTTACTCACACAGGAAAAATCAGAAAATTAACACCAAAAGAATGTTTACGTTTAATGGGGTTCCGTGACGATTTTACACAAGTTGTAAGCGATACACAAATGTACAGACAAGCAGGAAACAGTATCGTTGTTGATGTTCTTATTGCATTACTCAAACAAATGGACATAACCAAATTTGCTAAATAATGAAAATATTTCCAGTTCCATTTAGCATTGCCAATGAAGTTGTAAAAAGAACTCAAGGAGATAATAGACGATTGATTGAGTCACCAGTGATAGGTGGAAATGATTTTTTTTATTTAGGAACACCAAGTCAATTCATTAACAAATTCCAAAATCCATTACGTCAAAGATTAATTGACGTTAAAGAACTATGTGATGCTAATTTCATTAATCCTAATATAACTCCGAGAACAATGCAAAGAACGCAGGGAATAAGGGTTAATCATAAAGTAAAAAAGGAACTCTTACTCTCCCTGTTGCCTTTTTTAGAATCTTTTCTTCAACAGTATAATCATTTATATCATAATGTAAACTTGAATGCTGAAGAGTTGTTTCTTAGAATAAATAATATTCAAGACGATTATATTCGATTTACATCAGATCTAGTTTTTATTAGGGATTCTAATTGGGCTAAACCATATTTTAAATGGTTCAATTATCCTGAATCATATCCAAATTTCAAACTAGTTCAGGAGTTTTTCATTCCTCTCCAATCATTTTTGAATTTTGAAATTGATGATTATACGGATGGTATTATCAATACTACTTGGGAATTGTCATACACGATGTCTGTTTTGTATACTTCAGAAAACATTGAAGCCATTGTTTCTAAAGCGATTGAAAAGCTTCCTGTTAATGAAAGTGAATTTGAGACAATTAAAGAAGCAATTACAAAAATCCGAATTGGTCAATCTCGGTTTAGAAATGATTTATTAAACTCAAATAGAAATAACTGTGTGATTACTGGTATTTCTAATCGTGATTTATTGATTGCTAGTCATATAAAGCCTTGGAAAGATTCAAACAGTCAAGAAAGACTTGATCCAAATAATGGAATTTTACTAACACCTACATTTGATAAATTATTTGATAAGTTCCTTATTACATTTAATGAGAATGGTAATATTGTTTTCTCTCAGAATAGGCTGGATGAAGACACAAGGAACAAACTGCTTGCAGCATACCCAAATATACCTGAAATTTCAATTCAAATAGACCATGTTAACCAACCTTATTTAGATTACCACAGAGCTTTTTTCAACCAAAAAGAAGCAGAAAATTAGAAAAATTGATTATGAATATTAATATTGGAGATAAAGAATTTAAGGTTGTAGATGCAAAAGAAAAAATCACAATTGCTGATTCATTCGTAGTTCGTCAAAACAAAATTGGAGGTGGCAATGGAGAAGCAAAATTGTACATTGGACAGGAAGGGCTAGAAACAAGAAGTTTCTTTGGAAACAATGGCTTTGCTATTACTTGTTTTTTGTTAAAATCCGATTTACAAAAGTATTTAGAAGAAACAAAAATAGAATATCTAAAACCAGAACAACCATATATCAATAAGGATATTTTACCAAATCTTTGGATTGAAAGAAAAGCAAAAATTGATGCTTTACCGGAAAGAATTGATTTTGAAGTTGTGGAACAAACTCAAATTGCTGGACCAAGAATTTATGTTAATTCAAACGACCAAGCATACAAAATTATCAGAGAACTTTCATTACCAAATATTACATTTATTTCGGTGGTTAAGTTACTAGACGAAAACGGTAAACTGAATTATTATTTCCGCTTATTTGCAGATTACTTTGGCGAAGCTGAACATCCTTATATTATTGAAAAAGAAGCAGAAGAAATTATTGAAAGTGATGCGCCACAAGAAGAAAAGAAACAATTAATAAGGGCAAGAATTGGACAAGGTGAATATCGTGCAAAATTACTAACCGAATGTCCATTTTGTCCAATCACATTGGTTTCAGATGATAGATTATTAATAGCAAGTCATATTAAACCTTGGGCGAGTTCCAGTGACTTTGAAAAAACAGATCCAAAAAATGGTTTTATGTTGACACCAACTTTTGATCGTTTATTTGATAGAGGTTTTTTATCATTCACTGACGACAAGAAAACAATTTTATCACCGTTCTTATCTAATATGACATATTCAAAACTTGGCATTTCGGATAACAAAATAATTTCGCATTTACCAATTGATGGCCGTGAAAAATATCTTGAATACCATAGAAACGAAATTCTAAAAAAATAAAAACTGCACCTAACACCACCTAGGCGAACAGGCGGAAAAGTACTGTGTTTGTTACCGCCCGATCGCCTAGCCGCAAACCGTTATGTGTAATAGAAGTACACAATTTAAACCATGATAAAACTGTTTAGGAAAAAAGACAATGGATATCTTGACACGCTTCGTGCAGCATTTCCGAAGCAACTAAGTCATGATTTAGATATCGTATTTTCAATTCTTCCTTTATCCAATCACTCAATTACACTTCACGATGGAAAAACGTATAAAGTTGACAACTTGATTCATACTGAGAAAGTGTCAATTTTGGTAAGAGGAGAAGAATTAAGTATTCCATGCAGATTATATTTTGATGAACCGGAGGCAGATCTAGAGGTTCAATTAACTGAAACACAAAAAACAATATTAAACTGCATTTATTTAAGGCATTGGAATGGCTACATTCGTCAAAAGAGACTCGAGCAATTATCGGATACAAATGAATATTGGACCATACCTTTTACCATCCATCTATTAGGTGAGTATGTTTTTGAAATAATTGAAGTTCTTGACCCTAAAATCAATGAATCAAGCCTTCCTCAATACGCAAAATTTGTAATTGAAAATCCTAAATATTGGCAGTCGACAGAAAGTAGAATGATCAGTTATTGGAATGAATATTATAGACATCCAAAATTCCCTAAACTAAAGGAGTATCTTGGTTATCAAATTGCTAAACGAATAAAATATGCTACACATAACATCAACTAAAAGCCACAGGCTGAACAACTACATCCGAGTGGCTCGCGCCTCCTGGTTGAGAACCGTTATGTGTGATTAAGCATACCCAAAAACTCCCAAAATATACTTTGATATAATACCAATATTTGGTATGTTTACAAAAATTGAAAATCATGAGCAAG
>CAYRVL010000042.1:0-13879 GCA_964427665.1 uncultured Fluviicola sp.
GCAAGTTCTTCCCGGAAATGTGGACGGATAACGAAATCCAACACTGGGGAGAAGAGCAATAGTCTTTTTTAAGTTACAAGTCGGGCAGTTTGTCCGACTTTTTTTGTTCTTTTATGGAAAGAACACGTGATGACTAAAATCATATCTTGTTGGTTATGGAGTGTGGTAATCGGCAGTTTGTTGATGCCTTTATTCCTTGGTGAGGAGATTTCCATCCCGTTTTCTTTTTTCTGTGTAATTGTTTCTGCAGCCTTAACCATTCCACTGATTGTTATTGAGTCAATCGTTTGGGGTTATTACCGGACCAAACGTTTCAAATTGGCATGGCTGCAATATTCGCTTTACAAATACATCGTAGCAGGTTTTACAATCATAGCCGTGGCAATCATGTACCATCCTAAAATGGCTGGGGTAGTCGTTGTTTTTTATGGGATTCCTGGACTCTTGCTCCATGGTTTCTACCTGAAACCGAGACTGAAAGCTCTGTGCTTGACTGGGAAACACGAAACGTTAATCGAGGAGGATTGATACAAACTTTTTCAGTTGCTACTTGTTATTCCAGAAAAACTTGAAAAAGATGTTCACGATCGTGCTTGTAGTAATCGGACTTTTTCTTGTCTTACAAGCCTTTATTCTTCCCAAATTGTCAGACACAGAGCAGTTAAAATACGAAGTCGTTAAGAAATACGACGGTTTCGAAGTTCGTCGCTACGAAGCGGCCTTGTTTTCCAGTCTTTATCTAAATGGAACTTCATACGACGAAACATCCAATCAAGGATTCCGCGTATTGGCCGGATATATTTTTGGAGGAAACGAAACAGGGGAGAAGATCGCGATGACGTCGCCGGTAGCTATGGAAATTGGAGATAGTGCGAAGATGTCATTCATGGTTCCTTCCAATTATGCAGACTCCAGTTTGCCAAAACCGAATAATGACAAGATTTTCTTCGAAAAGAAAACGGGAAGTATCATGGCGGCGATCCGTTTCGGTGGTTGGGCCGATGATAAACGCATCCAAGAACATCAGGAAAAGTTGATCGCGTTATTGAAAGCGCAGAATTTGGAGCACACAGGCAAATTCGTGTATCTGGGTTACAATCCGCCTTATACCGTTGTAGGAAGACGCAATGAAGTGGCGGTGGAGTTAACGAATTTCAAGTGATTGTTTTTTCATTCAGCGAAGGTTACTTCGCGATAGCTTAAATAAAGTTTATCGTTTAATTCCACCTTTTTTACATTGCAAAAAAAGGCAGGATGTTTCCACCCTGCCTGACAACTAGTACTTTGCTCGTTCTAGTTCTTAAGCTTGTTTCAATAATTTCTCCAGTTCATTGGCAGGAAAAACACCCGATTGTTTCCAAGCGATCTTTCCTTTTTTAAAGATCATCAGCGTTGGTACGCTGCGAATACCATATTTGGCTGCAGCAGCCGGATTTTTATCGACATCCACTTTGATAATGTGCGCATTTTCTCCCATGCGTTGCTTCAATTGGTCTAAGATAGGAGCCTGCGTTTTGCATGGTCCACACCACGTAGCGAAAAAATCAACCAATACCGGTGTTTCGCCTTGAATGAGTTCGTTGAATGATTTACTTTTCATGTTTCTTGCGTGTTTCGATGGAACTTCCCAACAAACCTCCCATTAGTCCGAAGATACCCATGGTCTTGTACGGATTGGCGGTGATCGGACAAGCACCTTCCACACAACCGTATTCCAGGTAGTACCAATAACCGACACCAACCCCGATGATCGCACCGATAACGGTGAAGACCTGAGATTTGAACCACATGATCGCTTGTTGCTTTGTTGGCATATTGCTTTTGTTTGTCAGACAAAGTTCGTTAAATTTCTGAGCGAAGTGCGTGACTAAAGTTACGAATCTGCATTCTTTGAATGAAGACAGTTATGAAAAACGTGTTTTTGGGTTCAAAGCTTCCGTTGGACCAGCCAACGGAAGCTTTTTCAGTTTATTTCGAAAGCAACACTTCGACTGCTTTTTTCAATTGCGCATCTTCCCCCATGAGCATGGTTTTGTAATCATTCTCAACCTTCACGTCCGGTTCGCATTGGTTGTTTTCGTAGTATTCACCATCCATAGACATCACACCTACCTGCGGAATTCCAAATACAAGCGTGTTGTCCATCAGGTTTTCCCACCACACGGCAGTTCCTGTTCCGGGAACGGGCATACCAATCAATTTCCCGATTCCTAATGTGCGGTAAACAACAGGGAACATGTGTGCGTCTGAGTAATTTCCTTCGCCCATCAAAACTGCAGATGGTTTCACCCATTTCGATCCGGGTTCAATACCGATCTTCTGTTCGCGCGGCACGAATTGAATGTATGTTTTTCCGGAAAGGAATGTGGCCAGATCGTCGTGCAACCAACCGCCACCATTGAAGCGGGTATCCACGATCAGCGCTTGTTTGTTCACGTATTTACCCATTACCTGGTCATAGAATTCGCGGAAACTTTCATCATCCATGCCTTTCACGTGCATGTAACCCAATTGCCCATTCGAATACTTTTCGGTTAAGGTTTGCATGCGTTTGATCCAGCGTGCATACAGGAGTTCATTCATTTGCCAAGGCGCGAAGGGTTTGATGGTTTCTTCCCAGCGCTGTTTGCTCTGCGGATCATATAAGGAAAGCAGGGTGTTTTTACCCGCTTTGCGATTCAATAACGGGAAATAATTTGTTCCCGAAGTAATAGCGGTACCATCGATCTTCTCAATGATAACTCCTGCTTTGATCTTCGATCCGGAACGAACCAGCGGACCTTTTTCGATCACTTCTTTGATCTTCAGACCTTCACCCGTAAATGATTCATCCAGGAAAGCTCCCAATTGCGCTGTTTCATCCGCATTTTTGAAACGAGGTCGGTAAAAACATCCGGTATGCGATGCGTTCAATTCACCCAACAATTCCGACATCATTTCGGCGAAATCGCGGTTGTTGTTGATGTGTGGTAAAAAGCGGGCATAGGCTTTTTTGTAACCGTCCCAATCTACACCATGCATATCTGTTTTATAGAACTTCGCTTTCGCCTGACGCCACATGTGCTCGAACAAGTAAGCGCGTTCCGCATACCCATCAATCGTCAATTCTGCCGAGAAGGAAATGTCTTTGCGCTCCCCACTTTCGGTATTGATCTTCGCCATTTTTCCATCGATCACACAAAAGATGTTCTTGCCCTCTTTGTCCATCGTTGCCGACCAAACTCCACCGGCATTCAAGCGGGCCAAGACTTTTGTTTCGTCCTCTTTGAATTTGCGCACATACAATTGGGTGCCTTCATCGAATTGCGCGAAATAAAAGAGCTGTTCGCCCTTGTTGTCCATGAATGCTTCGCCCATGAATCCGGAACGAGGCGTTAAACGTACACGACGTTCGTATAAACCTTCTTTGTCCACTTGCAATGGTTTCGGACTGTCGGATTTTTCTTTTTCCTTTCCTTTGTTCTTGTCTGTTTTTATGTTGGCTGGAGTAGCTTCTTTTTCTTTCTCTTTCTCTTTTTCCAGTTCCTCTTTGTACAGGTCATATTCAACCTTTTTCATCTTGAAGATGTCATACGCTTGTTGGTTTAGGAATAGTCCGTAAACATCTGACTGTGCACCGTGACTGGCCACGTTTTTCATCCCATTGCGGTTTGAATACCACAACATCATTTTTCCGTCCATCTGGAATTTCGCTCCTCCATTCGAGAAACCGTTTTGGGTCAATTCGAGCATTTGTTCCTTTCCCGTTACGTCGATCATGCCGATCTGCTCGCGCCAATTACCTTCTTGCAGGAAATTCACGAGTATATAGCGACTATCCGCTGACCAGTTGAAGCTTTGATCGCCGTCAGAATAGGAGTAGTTGCGGTTTTCAGGAAGAACCTCGCGGATTTGCTTACTGGCCACGTTATAAATACTTATTCCGGTGCGATTTTGTAAAAATGCGATCTCTTTCCCATCCGGTGAAAACTGTGGTTGAAACGCTTCATTATCAGTGGCGATCAAGGTTTCTTCCTTGAGTAAGGTTGCCGCGTAAAAATACGATTCCTCCTTGCGAACTAGCGTTGTTTGGTAAATTCTCCAGCGCTGACTGCGTTCAGAAGCATACAAGATAGATTTGCCATCCGGTGAAAAACTGATGTTTCGCTCTTCTTCAGGCGTGTTTGTGATGCGTTTTGTAGCTCCACCTTCTACAGAAGCAACGAAGATCTCTCCGCGGATCACGAAGGCTACTTCTTTTCCATTGGGAGAAAGTGCCATTTCGCGTACGTCACTCGTGAAAACTTCGGTTTTAGCTTCTGCTGCACGATCGTCAGTATTAATTGTGATAGCTACTTTTTCTGGAGTCTTATTCACGGTTTGTGTGTAGATCTCTCCGTTATAACTATAGCACAAGGTGTTATTTTGAGAAATACTTAAGTAACGAACCGGATGCGTGCTGAAATTCGAGATCTGATTCAGAGTTCCGCCTGCTTTCGTTTCCTGAGACCAAACGTTAAAGCTACCGCTGAGCTCACTCAAAAAGAAAAAAGACGATTCATCACTGCTCCATTTTGGAGATCGGTCCTCACCGTTGAAATCGGTCAGTTTGACGAAATTATTTCCATTTGTTTCGTACATCCAGATATCGCGTGTTACGGAAGAAGTGTGGTGTTTTCTCAAGGGATCCTCATATCCTTTGCGGTCGTGAAACAATAATTTTGATCCTGATTTATTCCAAACAGCGTCTTCAGCGGCTATGGTTAACGCTTGCTTTTCGCGACCTCCTTCGATGGAAACGCTGTACAACTCACCCAATCCGCCATTCGGGAACTGACTAAATTCAGCCTGGTCCATACGCGATGCAGCGAAATAAACTGTTTTTCCATCCCCAGAAAACGACTGTGGTAGGTCATTGCTGGAATGATACGTCAAGCGTTTGGCATTTCCACCTTCAACCGGGATCAGATAAACATCGTAGTTTCCGTTGCGATCAGATGCAAACGCAATGTATTTTCCGTCCGGAGAAAATACCGGCATGGCATCGTAATGTTCGCTGACTGTTAGCGCACTGGCATTTCCACCGCTGGCAGGCACTTTATACAAATCTCCTTTGTAAGTGAAAACGATCGTCTTCCCGTCAGGTGAGATCACCGGATAGCGCAACCAAAGTGGCGCGTTTTCATTTTCTTCAGCCGGAACTGGCCATTGTAAACTGAGCAGCATGGCTGCAATCATTGTCCAGGAAAATAGTTGTTTCATCGTTCAAATTTGAAACCTAAAAATAACAATTTTAAGTGGCTTAGATTTGTCAGGTTTTGCTCGATTACCGGATGGCTATTCCTAAATGTGCACCATGAAAAAGCGATTCGTTTTTGCGTTTACCATGGGACTGCTAGCAACATGCATCATTTGGTTCGTGTTGGTTGCTGTGAATTTGGGATTTGGTCCAAAAATCCTGTTCGTTTGGTTGCGTTCCTGGTTGATCGCTTACGCAATCGTCATCCTGTTGTTGTTGTTGTTCGTTGCCCCACAAGTTCAGCGCTTGGTAGGGAGATTGTTGAAGGAACAGTAAGACCATTCACCCCGAATTTTTGCCTTCTGAAAAATCGATTCAGTAATTTATCAACAAAAGGTCCCAAGTCCATTATTCACCGAAACTTTGTCATTAATTTCGTGCAAAAATAAAGGACGCAGATCATGAGCAATTCCACACTTACAGCAACACAAGTTTCCAAACTTGCCGAAAACATCATCGGATCCGAGATCATTAAATTGGCCGGAGAAGTGAATGAAAAGATCAAGCAAGGTGAAAAAGTGTACAACCTGACAATCGGGGACTTCAACCCGAAGGTATTTCCTATTCCCGCTGAATTAAAACGTGGAATCCAAGCTGCGTATGATGAAGATCTGACGAATTATCCCGCTGCTGATGGAATGTTGGAGTTGCGCGAAGCCGTTTCGCAATTGTTGCGTGAGCGTTGCGCGTTGAATTACGCACCGAATGAGATCGTTGTTACCGGTGGTGCACGTCCGGCAATCTATACCATTTTTAAAGCAATCGTTGATCCGGGAGATGCGGTGATCTTTCCAGTTCCATCTTGGAATAACAACCACTACACGTATTTGAACGATGCTCGTCCGATCATTATTGAGACGCGTCCTGAGAATAAATTCATGCCAACAGCCGATGAGATTGCGCCCTACATTCAGGATGCATCATTATTGGCTTTGTGTTCCCCGTTGAATCCTACTGGAACCGTTTTCAAGAAATCGGATCTGGAGGATATCTGTAATTTGGTTTTAGAAGAGAATAAGCGTCGTGAGGCTACAGGAGCGAAACCTTTGTATGTCATGTACGATCAAATCTACTGGCCTTTGACTTACGGTGCGATCGAGCACTTCAATCCGGTGACTTTGAATCCGGAAATGCGCCCATATACCTTGTTTGTGGATGGAATTTCTAAGTCGTTGGCGGCAACGGGCGTTCGTGTAGGTTGGACCATGGGACCGGCTTATTTGATGAACAAGATCAAATCCATTTTAACGCACGTTGGAGCGTGGGCACCAAAAGCGGAACAAATGGCAGCAGCGGAATATTTGAACAATTTGCCACAATACGATGCATTTTTGGAATCCATGAAAGGAGAGATCATCCAGCGTTTGGAAGGATTTTACCAAGGGTTTCAAGCATTGCGCGCAGAAGGTCATCGTGTTGATGCCATTGCACCGGAAGCTGCGATCTATCTGACGGTACAATTTTCCTTACACGGAAAACGCACTGCCGACGGACAGGTTTTGGAAACAACTAAAGACATCACTAAGTACTTGTTGGATGAAGCCAAAGTAGCGATCGTTCCCTTCTATGCTTTCGGTTCTACTGAGGATTCCAGCTGGTACCGTTTGAGTGTTGGTACTTGTAAACAAGAAGATGTAGCCGGAGTGATCAGCAATTTGCGCACAGCATTGCAGAAGTTGAGTTAATCAAAGATACCTGACAGGAAAGGCGAACTAATCGGTTCGCTTTTTTTTGTTGCATATAGATGCGTTTTAACACGTGTACGGAAAATCGCAACTGCCTTTTTGTGAGATGCGGATTTCAGTTTGATGTTCGGGGATGTGAACGGCAACTTTGTCGGGAATCTTAAATGATCAACGATGAAAAAAATTGTACTTGTTGCCTTATTGATAAGCTGTGGTGTTTACGCGCAGGAAACGCCCACACAAAGCACACCGTCGATGGTTCTCGGCGGAATCGAAGTGCGTGGTTTGCAATCGAACGAAGATGTGTTGCGCTCCGTGATCTATAACAGCTTGGTGAATTCCAAAAAGTATGTCGTGAACGACCGCTATGACGTAGCGGAAAAGATCGGACCGGACAAATTGAAAGGATGTTTGGGGAAAGAATGTCTCGCCAGAGTTGGAAAGGAGTTGAATGCTGATTTTGCCATGAGTGCCAGTTACGAAGGCTTAGGCGATCGCATTTTGATCAGTATGAAGATCGTGGATGTAAACAGTGGTGTTATCGTTCAGAATGAAATGGAGCAATTCGAAAATCAGCCGCGCGAGATCAACCGCATGACCGATGTAATGATCTACCGCATGTTGAAGATCTCCTCCGAAAATCAAGCTTCTCGTGCCTTAGTGTATAAAGAAGGACCAACCGCCAGCACCGGATTGGGTAAGATGAATAACAACGGTCCGCGTATTGGAGTGGGTTTGGCTACCGGAGAAAATGCTGAATATTTTACCCGTTCAGAGCTGGATGGCGGACGTGGAACCATGCCGTTGCTTTTTAATTTGGGGTACCAATTAGAGAAACAATATGCCGGAACAGAGAATTTCAGTGGACTTTTCGAATTTATCGGAAACTTAGCCGGAATGGAGCAAGGTACAGTTATTCCGTCTTTGGCAGTTTTACACGGTATTCGTTTTGGAAAAGGGGCCTGGGAGATTGCTTTGGGACCGTCTTTTTCTACGAAGCAATTGTTGGCAGGAACCAGTGAATATGATGGAACATTCCGAACATACGAGCAATTGGTGCGTTTGGGTGCGCCGAATCCGGAACAATACAGTTACATCAACCGTCCGGACACACGAGGAGCTTACTATTTTTCGACCAATTTTGTGGTAGGAGTAGGGAAAACGTTCCGTCCAGGTGCCTTGAATGTTCCGGTGAATTTCTATGCTTCCATGAATAAGTACGGAACCACTTTGGGTTTATCTGTTGGAATCAACGTGTTACGTTCCAGGTCATATACGACCACAACGCGTTAGTCACCTCAAAGCGAAAATTCCAACGAAAGCCTCTTCTCAGGAAGAGGTTTTTTTATGCGAACAACCTTTTTCAGGAACCGGATCGTAACCATGTCCACCCCAAGGATGACAGCGACTGATGCGTTTCAAGCCCAACCAAAATCCCACGATCGGACCGCGTTTTTTCAATGCTTGGATCATGTACTCCGAACAGGTTGGGTCGTAGCGACACGCATCCGGAAATAGCGGACTGAGGATCCATTGATACAAACGCACCGGAATCATCAATATGGCACTGAAGAAACGACCAATCCAAACCATTTGGTAAAAATACAATTAATCAACAGGTTCTTGTGAGACTTTTCCTAAGCTCTCCGTTTCATGGACTGTTAAAAAATCGTATCTTGACATCACTTATTTCCAACATTGAAGCTATGAAAACCCAAATTTGTCTGCTTGTTAGTGCGTTCTTAAGTGTCGGAGCTCTGGCGCAAAATGGTCACTGGGAACGCGAAATGGTCGCGGTACTCGATGCAGAAAAGGAACATGTGATCTTAGGACCAAGTGCCATTCAGGCGGCTAATTGGGACGAATTACAGCATCCGCGCTTCTGGCAACAGGTCATGGTGCTCTCTCCGGATTCGGTGCTGATCAACGTGGCAACAACGCGTCAGATCGTGGGGAAAATGGCAGCGCGCGATTGGAACCGCAGAACAGATGCTCAAAAAGGGGTTTTTAAAGACAGTGTGCGAAACGCCCTGGGATTAAACACGGCTGAACGCATCAACGTCACGACCGGGAAAAGTGATTTCTACCGCTTCGATCTCGTTTTCGAAAGTTTGCCCAAAGGAGTTGCGGCTTTTGAACAGGTTGGGGTAGATCCGTGGTACGCACAATCCATTTTATTGATTGAAAGTCCGGGACAGATCAAAAAATCTTCCGTAGGCGCATACGGACCATTTCAGCTCATGCCGAGTGTTGCGCGCGCGATGGGTTTAACGGTCAATAAATACGTAGATGAGCGCACCGACTTTGCAAAATCTGCGGGTGCGGCAGCCAAGTTGATCAGTAAAACGTGTATTCCTTCTGCACGTTCGATTGCACAGCGAGCAGGATTAACAGTTGATGAATCGGCGATTTGGTTCCGTTTGCTCGTGATGCATGTGTATCATGCGGGAGCAGGAAATGTTTCGGCAGTTGTTCAAGCGATTGGTCAAGTACCGACAGGTGAACAGTTGATCCAGCGTATGTGGAATACTACTGCGGCTTCTTTTGGAAATAGTTCCCAAAATTATTCCCAATTAGCATTAGCGGCCCACCTGGAATTGGCAGACCGCTTAGTACGACAGGGTAAATGTATGTACGCGTGCTCCGAGGCGAGCAATTAAAATTCTAAGATCAAGCCGATCGTTGGTGTTACGGTAGCTGACATGTTTTCCAAGATCACCGGAATTCCATTCGATCCGTCTGCTTTAAGTGGCTGACCATCCGTTGTAGCAAATCCGGTATTGTCCTCATTGCGTTTGAAGGTGTAATACGGCGTTCCTTGCTGTTTCGATGCTGTCAGGTTTTGAATGTCTACGAAGAAGATCATACTGGTTTTTCGGAAATTCCATGTTTTATCCACACGCAGATCCAACTGGTAGAAGCTTTTTAAGCGTTCTTGGTTCACTCGGGTATAATCCAAGGTTCCGGAATAAGTGATCGGGAAAAAGAATTGTGAAGCAGTCAAGTCGAACGGCGTGTACGGCGATCCTCCTGCATAACGGAATTTAAGACCCAGTTGCCAGTTCTTGCCAAATTTGTATCCCATTGTTCCACTTAATAAATGCTGACTGTCCCACGCAGATGGCAAGAGCTTGCCGTCGGCACCCGAAAACAAACTGCGCACGTAGGTGTAACTCACAAAGTAGAAGATCTTTTTGGTTAGTTTCTGCTGCGCGAACACTTCAAAACCATAGGTTTCGCCTTTTCCGGTACTCAGTACTTGCTCGTTTCCTACTGCTCCAAATTCTTGTCCTTGATTGGCAAGAGAAATTCCGGTATTCACCGAGATCGGATAATCGCTGTAGCGTTTGTAGAATCCTTCCACGGTAAAGCGTAGCGACTCGTTTGGTAAGTATTGAGTTCCCACAACAACGTGTTCTGAGCGGATGTATTTAGCATCCTTGTTCAAGAATTCTCCGGTATTGTTTCGGAAACCAAGCACCGTATAGGTAGGTAATTTGTAATAGATCCCATAACTACCACTTACTTCCCATTTTGATGTAAGCGTATAAGCGGCAGAAACACGTGGAGATAATGTAGCAAGAGGATTTGTTCCGGTTTTGGTCCAGGAATTCATGTCGCTACGCACACCTGCAGATATCAATAAGCGATTTTCTAGGAATTTACGAGAAACTTGTCCGAATGCTCCCCAGCGGAAGAAGTCAATTGCCGTATTGAATCGCACTTCTGTTCGCGGCACAAGGATGTTTCCGGCGCTGTCCTGAATTTCGTCCGTGATCAAGTTGAACAAGTTGGTGTTGTATTTCACGTATTGTCCGGAAACACCGTATGAGTACTTCCAACCTTTGATGTATTTGTTGACGTCGATGCGCAATTTGTTCTCGATCTCCTGAGAGTTCAACCCGAAGTTTCGGAATGCCTCGTTGAAATACTGCGCGTCCTTGAAACGATCCAACTGGTTATCGAACATGTTTCGGCTAAGTGCCACGGTTACGAATCCTTTGTTCACCAAACGTTTGTAGGAAACTCCGGTGGTATAAGTCCATTGTTCAATGAAGGGCAAGGAACGGCGAAAGAACTCATTTTCAGGCGACGACTCACGTGTTTCTCCAAAATTGAATTTATCGATAGCGCCGATCCCAATGAAAGAAAGCGTTGTTTTTTCGTCCAATTGATGCGTTACTTTCAGTTGGTAATCCTGGTAGCGCGGACGAATCGGTAAGTCGATCAATTGAAACAGGAAATCGAGGTAAGAGACACGTCCGGCAGCCAAGAAGTCCGTTTTCTTTCCAAGCGGTCCTTCCAGGGTAAAGGCCGATTCGGTGAAACTGGCACGTACATTTCCACTGAACTTCTGCTTGTTCCCTTGTCGTTGTTTGATCACAAAGGTTGAAGCCAGCGCGTTGTCATAGCGTGCATCGAACGCAGAGGAGGTCAATTTTACTTCCTCGATAAAGGAAACGTTTACAATTCCTTGCGCTCCGCCTGAAGATCCTTGCGTTTGAAAGTGATTCAGAACCGGAATTTCGATCCCGTCTAAATAGTAAACATTCTCGTTGGGCGCACCACCTCGGATGATGATGTCATTTCGTGCAGCTCCACCTTGCGAACCACCAACTCCGGGAAGCGTTTGCACTACTTTAGATACATCGTAATTACCGCCGGGATTGCTTTTGATCTCTTCGCTCGTCAATCGTTGTACAGAAAGCGGCGTGATCATGTCCGTGGCATCCGCGCGTTTGGCGTTGGAAGCCGTAATCTCTACCTCCTGAATATTTGTTTCTTCTTCCGTCAATTCAAAGTTGATGATCTGTGCATTTCCGGATGTGACAACGATATTGTATTTCGTTTGCGCGACGAACGTTACCGCTGTGGCTTGTATGTTGTACGTTCCCGTAGCTACTTGCAATGTGAAGGTTCCATCTACGTCACTCACTACTTTGACGTTGGTTCCAAGGACCTCTATAATGGCTCCAATAATGGGTTCCTGCGTGTTCTTGTCTTTCACAGAACCTTGCACATTTCCGTTTGTTTGCCCTAAAAGCACACCGTAAAAACAGGTGGTAAGCGCCAGAATGACTAGTTGTTTCATGCTATGTAATCGTAATAACTGGACAAATATAGTACGAAAACATATTATTTATTCGATTTAATACAAATACGTATAAAAAAATAGTATTTTCGTAGCATTCTCAGACAACAAATGGAAAGTGTTTTAGTTCAATTGATGCAGCAATACGAGTTGTATCGTCAGGAAAATGAGGGAAGTGTACAGCCGGAATCGCTGACGGGTTTTGTGTTGTATCTAAATCGGCAGTTGGGAAAAGCGCCGGTAACAGAAGTCAACTTTGGTGTGGAGAGTTGGAAGAATTTCGACCGGCAAACCTTGGCTGAAATGGCGGCTTCGATGATCGGAAAAATGAATCGCTACGTGGATAATTACGCCAAGCGCTCACTGCCGCAAACGATGGTTCCTTCTATCGATGAATTTACATACCTGATTGTTTTATTGGGGATCGACAGCATGACGAAATCGGAATTGATCCTGTACAACGCCCATCAGATCACCTCCGGAACCGAGATCATCAAGCGCTTGGTACGTAAAGGCTATTTGCGCGAATTTGCTGATGAGAAAGACAAGCGATCTGTACGTGTTGCGCTCACCGATCTGGGGCGCACAGCCATTTATTCTACGTCCACCGTAACCAAACAGATCTCCGAATTGGCGACCTTGAAGTTAAGCGACGAAGAATTGATGTTTCTGGTAAATATTCTCAAAAAGTTGGATGTCTTTCACGATCATTTGTTCCGTACCCAGCGTCAAAGTGACGTGGGAGAGGTCTTGCAATTACTCGTCAAGGAAGCGCAATTCAATCAGCGATAAAACGAATGCTCAAAGAATTGACGCAGTGGCGCGTGTTCTTTTTGGTGAATCGTTCTCCTTCAAAGACGTGGCCCAAATGTCCGTCGCAATGTGCACACACGATCTCAATTCTGCGTCCATCGGCATCCGGAATGCGTTTCACATTTCCATCGATCTGATCATCAAACGAAGGCCAACCGCAGCCTGAATCGAATTTATCCGAAGAGCGGTAAAGTGGAGCCTCACAGCGTTTGCATACAAATGTTCCAGCGATGTAGGAACCATCATCTTGTTTGGGCAATTTATTGTATTCACCGGTAAAAGGATATTCGGTTCCTTTGTGCACAATGATGCGTGTTTCCTCGGTTGTCAGCTGATTCCAGTTTTCTTTAGACTTCATACGTTCGAAAATAAAAAAAAGACGTTCAAATCTGAACGCCTTTTGATAACAAGCAGGGAACCCGAAGGTTTAAATGGCCATTTGATCAATTTTTTCTTGTAGGATTGGCAAATAGAAATCTTTTACCGAACGCAAGATGTTCTTCGTGCCGTCTTTCGCTGCTAATGTGATCGTAGCACCATCGCGATTGGCGGTAGCTGTGAAATATTTCATGATCTCCAAGACTTTCATTTCGTCTTCCAACTCCAGACTTTTCATGTCCATTTGTTCGAATGCGATGAACATACTGAAAGTCGATTCACCGAATCCTTTGGCGTAGGCAGGGAATTCGAGCTTTCCACCTTGTTTGGCGCCGTTTGCCGAAAAGATATAAATTCCATCTTTGCGTGCAGCGATAGCCGTGTTGTCCATCACATACGCATCGCCTTGCATGGGTGCACCGTCCAAATTCTCGGTGATCAATTGTTTGATACTGTCGCCTTTTTTACCCAATCCTAAAAAGGCATTGAATTCGAAGATCATTCCAAGATCCGTTTTCGGATTTCCTGTTGCAACCAGTCCCATTTGACCAGAGAAGATGCTTGAATAGGCATTTCCACCAAGAGCCATCAGCATGAATCCGGCTTCATCTGGCAATTGTTCCGTGATCTTGC
>CAYRVL010000042.1:13979-23191 GCA_964427665.1 uncultured Fluviicola sp.
CCAAGAGCCATCAGCATGAATCCGGCTTCATCTGGCAATTGTTCCGTGATCTTGCGGTTTGCATCTGGCGCGAAATCAGTTACAAATTTCTCAAATTTTTGCATATCGATGTTCGCGGCAACACCCATCCAAGGTTTTCCATTCCCCAATTTGTTGACCAACACTTTTCCATTGTTGTCCTGAAAGAATAAACGATCTTTCAACGCTTCAGAGAACATATTTTTGCTCGAGATCACCGCTTTACCTGCTTCGAAGGAGATCGTATTTGCAATGAAACCATCGGCAACCAATCCTTTCAATTCGTCTTGTTTTGCCTGCGGTAATTTGTTCAGGGATGTGTTGGCCGTTCCATACAATCGCTCAATGGACAATCCGGTAACGATATCGCCACGCATATCCAAAATTTCGGCAGTTTTTCCTTCGCTTAGATCGCCACCGGCATCCGTGAATGCCTTTTCAAGGATTGCTTTTCCATCGTAGGGCGCTTTTTTACTTAGTAAAATGAACAGTTGATCTTTTACCCCGAAAGTCACATCGTTTTCCTGAAACCAGCTCATTTCTCCGCTAGTTTCCATGGAATAGCCCATTTCTCCGATCACAGAAAGCAAACTGTCTTTATTCGTTACGTCCATCAATGCATAGATCGTAGCAGGTGTTCCATCTTTTTCAAAGGGTGCTTCAGCCGCAAAGTAGATAGGTGTATCGATCTTGAATCCCTTTTTCCAGGTTTGCAATTGCGCGCCGATAAGAATGTTCGCTTTAGGTATGTGCTTGTAGTCCGCTTTATTGAGGATATCAAGTACAGAAGCCTTTCCGAAAGCAACGATGTTGGTGTTTTGTTGCACGAGGGCAGAAGTTGCATCGTGCGCGTTGTGTTTTTTAGAGCCGGAACAAGCAGTTAGGAAGAGCATGCCAAGTCCAACGAGGAGGCTGCTAACGGCGATTTTTGGGAAACGTTTCATAGGGTAAAAATTGTTTCAACTTGTGGTGTCAAATGTAGACTTTCTTTTTAATTTCGGTTCAGCTGTTGACAAATTTTGTTCCAAACTTAAAACTCTCATTTCGTGCATTTTATAGAGCCGTATTATTTGTGGAGGCACTTGTATATTGCTTCAGAGGACCCGCTTTCGCCATTTTTTGAACGCGAGTACAGCGAATTTGAGTTTACTGACCGGGTTTACAATTACCTGATCCACCCACAATGGGACAATATGGGGTCGAAAACGCTTTTCACCAAGATCTTGTTCGTGGATTACGAGGAAGGGTACGCGATCCTGGAGTTTATCGGCGAATGGAATGATGCAATCGAGAACGACGTCATGACTTTAAAGCGCGATATCATTGAGCCGATCATGCAGCATGGAGTGAACAAATTCATTTTGATCGGTGAGAATGTGTTAAACTTTCACTATTCAGACGATTGTTATTACGAAGAGTGGTTTGACGATGTAGAGGAGGGCTGGATCGCCATGGTGAATTTTCACGATCATGTATTGGCCGAATTTGAAAAAGCGCGTATCGATCACTATTTCGTGATGGGAGGTGATCTGGAAGATATTGAGTGGCGCACCTATTCGCCGTCGCAGTTTTACGAGCGGGTGGATGGTTTGGTGATGCGGCGAATTGGGTGAGAAGAGTTGGAGGGGAAGTGGGGAGATCTGAGCTGATTTTTCGATTTTTTTGACGATTTTGTTTCTTGCCGATTTTGCCAATTTGCCATATGGCAAATTGGCAAAATCACCGCAATTTTTTTAACAAAAAAAGCGCCATCCCGAGCGCTTTCCCAAAATTTTCAACCTATTTAATACACATATACTTTCTTCGTGGTGAAGTTGTTGTTCACATTCACGTGTAAGATGTACATCCCTTTCGGTAGATCACTCGCTAATTTGATCGTACGCGTGTTATCGCCAGCACTAACCTTGCCCAATGCCTCGAATTGCACCGATTTTCCGGTTGCATCCACAATATTCACGGCAGCGTCGCCATTTTCTTGCGCGTCGATCGACAATTGGATTGATGCATTTTCAGCATTGTACGCTGCAACAACACCAACCTTAGCTTTAACTTCAGAAATATTCGCAGTAGAACCGATCACATGCTGGGACGTGTAAATAACATCACCTGTTCCTCCATTGTTTGAATTTGTCAAATTTGTAGCCAAGTAAAAAGTCACGTTACCCACGTTGGTTGCGGGAGCAGTCCAGCCAAAGGACCAGGTATTTAAGGCTGTTCCGGCGACTGTGTGCGTAATTCGTCCTTTTCCACCAGATGAAATAGCTTTCGTAGAACTTGCGTTTACTACCGTAAATGTTCCAGCTTGGGTGTTAGAAGGATTCAATGCCACGATCTCGAATCCGTTCTTCGCATTATTCGTAGCCATCGTTATATTTACTTCGTAAGTTGCGCCGGGGGTGTAGGAGCTTACTACTCCGTTCTGATCGGAAATCGTCACGATATTCATGGCACTGCCGTCTTGAACTGTTCCCCCCGAATGACATTGTACACAGGTTACATCACCCGGTGCGCCAGTTTTTCCCCCGGGAGAACCCGATGTGTTTTTATGGTAGTTCGTGAATTTTTTTATCTCTGTTTTGTGTCTGGAATGAAAGCTGAACAAGGCTACAGAACCTGTTAACAACGCGATCAAGAAGTAGTTTTTATTCATGTTGCAGTTTATTAATTATTGAGTTTGCCTTGATTGATCCAGCATTCGAATTGCTGAATGAGACTGTCTGCCAATGCCGGTCCACCTTGTGGCATCAATTGTGGAACGCCTTTCATGGAATTCAATACCACAGTTGCATTGGAAGCGATCGAGCTATGGGTGCTCAAATTGGGTGCTGTTCCACCGGAGCCATGACAAGCAATGCAGTTGTCATTGATCAGCGGTTGGATCTTTGCTGCGAACGAAATGGTATCCGGACAGTTCAGATCCGCATTGGTCAACGTGGTTTTGTCTTTGTCGCAATTGCTGAGTAGGATCACCGAGCTTGCTGCCATCAGCGTGACTATGAGAAATTTGTTCATATCAATGCTTGTTTATCAAGGTTTTGAAGGTCATCCACGACAAAGCTGGCATGAATAGGATCGGAATGAAGAACGTGTTGTAAAACGATTCCATTCCTACCACACTTTCGTTCGTGAATTTCGGATCGGGTAGCGTTAATTGATAGAAAACCAAGGCGATAGATGCGCCTGCGCCAATGAAATTCGTTAGAAATGAGGTGAGATTTTCCCGTTTGATCGCTTTGCTCAGGGCGACATAGGTCAAGGTCAAGCCGAAACAGAACATCAAGTTGTAGATCAACAGGCGTCCGAACGTTGCGCCTTCCGAAAAATCCATGGTTAATAGGGTAGCATATACTTTACTATAGGCTAAACCTACTCCCGTTCCGAAGAAAGCGGCTATCAAGGTAATGATGAAAAGTCGTATAAACATGGCTTATTTTTTAGCAACCGGAAGGCTGTATTTGATATTCATAACGTCTGGAACGGCATCGCTTTTCTTTCCAACTTTAAAGTCAATGCGGTTCACGGAGAAGCTTCCTGCAAAGATCAGATCGGTTCCGGACGTGGTTACCTTGGCTGGGATCTTTTTTTCTTTCGTTACACCTTTCATGGTTAAGTTCCCGGTGATCATGTATTCCGTACCTGATTTCTCGATCTTGGTAGAAGTGAATTTGATGTTTGGATATTTCGCCGCATCGAACCATTCGGCTGTTTGTGCTTTCTTATTCTGCATGCCGTTTCCGGTGGAGATAGAAGCAACATCGATAGTCAGATCAAATTTAGAGGCGTCCAAGTTTTCAGCATCCCATTTAACCGTTCCTTTGATCGTTTTGAACGAACCGTTCGGGTCTTTGCTTTTGAATTCTATGGAATGGTTATCCTTGATCTTATAATCACCGTATGGTGCAAAATGCATGAATGCAGAGCCGGTAAATAGGATGACTGCCAGCGCAGGGAAAATGATTTTCTTCATAATCTAGAGTTTTATTCGCGTTCAAATTTGCGCCCAATGCAAAAACCAAACCTGAATTGTCCTTTCTGCCATTGGTCGTATGTATTGGTAATGAATTGTGTTTCGCCGAATCCGCGTGAATTGGTCAAATACAAGGTGAAGTTGTGTCCGAAGGTGATCCATTCGAATGCAATTCCGAGGCTGTTTTGGTACAACTTGTCTCCGGAAGCCGTTTTCGTTTGTCGGATATCATCGTCCGCCAAGCAATGGTAATATTCCAACATGACTCCAAAACGAGGAGTGATCGCCCAACGCAAGGCTCCACCCATCGCGAACAGCGTGTTTGCATCATCGGCTGTTACCAAATTGCGGTGAACCATAGTCGGCATCAAGGCTAGGCTTACTTTGTCGCCAAATTTGCGTGCTACATTCAATTGCAGGGAATAAGCCAATCGGTTGCTTGTTTTTGGAAAACTGCTGACCAAGGAAAGGTCTTCTGATGCTTTCATGTAGGAGTAACTGGTAGTTCCAAGCACAGCGAGCGAGATCGGCATCCCGGAACGATCCTGATGAAAAACACGGTATTTTGCAAAACCATCTACCAAGGAACGATACGGCTCGCCCGTTCCTTTGCTGCGTCCCAAGCCAACCATGAATTTATCCGTAACGCCGTATTCGAAAGCCAAACGAATATCCGAAGAATTGTCAAACCCAAACCACGATTGAACACCACCCTCGTCTCCTGCGATGTCACCAAAACGATGCTCTACACGAAATTCCAATACGCCTTTGCGCAAGGTTTCTACCGAGTGTCCGCTGATAATGCGCGTCGAGTGAAAAGTGGCATCTACCTTGTCTGGTACAATTTCCTCCGAAGCAGCCTCTGCAACGGTATCTGTTTCTTCCTGAGCGCAGATCGTCGTGTATGAGGCCAGAAAGAGAGGGACAACTAAGAAAAATTGTTTCATGTTTTTATTTGCAGTTTCGTTTTGGTTCGAAATTTGTTTATCAATATTACGACATTTTGTGTGCCTTGGTTTTTTCAGCAGATCAAAATTTGCTGATTTTTAGTAAACTGTGGTACTGATTGCTTGTTTTGTCGTTATTTTGCAACACTTTAAAGAACGTTTGACTTGGTGAAAAAGTTGCTTACTTTCTTGATTTTACTTCTTTTATCCGGTTCCACGATTGCCGGAAAGTTCAGTATTGATTGGCGCTTTACCCATGTGAATCCCGGTTTCGATCATCCCTGCAAATTGATTGTGTATGTGGATGGAAAGCGCGTAACTGAGTCCAAAACGGTAAAACAATCGCAAAAAGGTCTTTTAAACCTGGATGTAAGTGAAGGAAAACATACCGTGCGTGTCGTTGCACTGACGCAGTATAAAGGCAATTGGGAAGAACATACGGTGAAGAACAATTATTCCATGGACGCGGTAGTATCAACCAAGCATACCTTCGGTGCTGAGCAACAATTGCATATCACCTGGGACCTAGCAAACAAAAAGACGTCCTACTATTGGGGAAAACCAACACCCAAACAGGAAAAGATCAAACAAGTGACCCTCAAATTAGATATTGCTTTCGAAGGGATCAACGATGGACAAGATCATACGTGTCGTTTGGTGATCTACCTTGATGGACAGCAATTCGCCGTTTCTCCAACTTACAAAGAATCAAAAGGGTTGCAATTTTCAATTACGTTTCCGGAAGGCCAACATCGGATTACGATCCAAAATGAAGTGCAGTTCAAAGGCACCTGGCAAGAACAAACGGTAGAAAACAACTATACCTTGGATGCGCGTTACACGATCAATCAGTTGTTCACGAAATCCGAAAATCTTAATTTGTTATTCCATTTAGATCTGAATCAAACGATTCCTACATGGCGCGAATAATACTGCTTGTTCTGTGCGTATGGAGTGGAACCTTAGCGTTTGCTCAGAAAAACGAGCTTCAATTGTTTTGGAAGTTTGAACACTTAGATCCGGCGTATGCGCGCATGGCACGGTTGCAAGTGATCGTGGATGATACGCTCACCCTGGAATCCGGAAGTTTTTCGATGAATGAGATCGGGTCCTTTTTCGACTCCTTGAGTGTCGGGAAACACCGCTTGGAATTGCGCATATTGGTGCGACAGATCCAAGGCTGGGAGTTGCATACGGTCGAGAATGATTATTCCATGGATGTGCTCTTGGATACAATGATCGATCTTCGTTCAGATCTGGCGTTGCATTGGGAATTAGATGTCGTGGCTCCATCCACACGCTTACGTGAGATTCCGTTGAAACTGCTGAAATCCAACTCGCTGAAACCGCTGGATTTCCACACCCGTTTTACCAGTGTTCCAGATGGCTACGATCACCTCAGTCGAATCCGGATCTATGGAAATGGTCGCTTGTTGGCAACAGGAAAAGAGATCCGATTGAGTGAGGAAAGATGGGAACAACTCTGGGTCCCTTTTCCGATTCACGATCTGCGGGTGGTGATTGAAGTGAATTTTCGGGGGGAATGGGAAGAACACAACGTTTTTAATGGGTACCAGTTCGATTTGATCTGGTGCGCCGAAAAACTGAAGCGAAGTCGAAATGTTTACTGGAACGGCGATATTGAAAGTGGTTACCTCTATTTCGAAGAAACGAAAAAGGGTTTGCCGCGATGACAAACCCTCTTCCAAATATGTTCTGTATTTAACCGACCCAAACACCCATCGAGTTGAATTTCTCAATCCGATCGTTCACGCGTTTTTTCGGATCTTGTGGATCCAATTCAGCTAAATACCCTTTGATCTTGTCTTTGACAGTCATAAAGATCTCATCCTGACTGCGGTGTGCGCCTGACAACGGTTCGTTGATTACGTCGTCTACCAATTTCAAACGCTTCATGTCAGAACTGGTCAATTTTAAAGCCTCGGCAGCTTTCTCTTTGAATTCCCAAGAACGCCACAAAATAGACGAACACGATTCTGGAGAAATCACGGAATACCATGTATTCTCGAGCATCACTACTTTATCGCCAACACCAATTCCCAAAGCACCCCCGGAAGCTCCTTCACCGATAATGATACAGATCACCGGAACTTTCAATTGCATCATTTCCATGATATTGCGAGCGATTGCTTCTCCTTGTCCCCGCTCTTCTGCTTCCAAGCCCGGAAATGCTCCAGGAGTATCGATGAATGTTACGATCGGTTTATTGAATTTTTCGGCGAGTTTCATCAAGCGAAGTGCTTTGCGGTATCCTTCCGGATTAGCCATCCCAAAGTTTCGGTATTGACGCATCTTGGTGTTGATCCCTTTTTGCTGTCCGATGAACATCACTGTGCGTCCATCCAACAATCCGAAACCGCCCACCATCGCTTTGTCATCTTTTACATTGCGGTCACCATGCAATTCCTGGAACGTATTGTTCGTAATCGCATTGATGTAAGCCAAGGTATACGGACGATCTGGGTGACGAGACAACATGACGCGCTGCCACGGTGTCAAATTCGAAAAGATCTCCTTTGTTTTCTCTGTGAGCTTGTTCTGTAGAACCTGAATTTTATCGGTCATATCAACTCCCGTTGTTTCACCGATCTCCTTGGTTTGAGCGATCTGCTCCTCCAAAGCTTTCAAGGGTTCTTCAAAATCCAAATATATCGACATATACAGTTATTTTGCGGGGCGAAATTTACGAAAATAGTTGGCAACTGCGTACTTTTGGTACATGATTAATTTACCCGCTTGCAAAATCAACCTGGGATTGAACATCTTATTCAAACGCTCAGATGGTTATCATGAAATCGAAACGGCTATGTTGGAGATACCGGTTCATGATCGGCTGGTGATAGAACAAGCTGATCGGGATACATTTGAGGTGGACGGACTTCCCATTCCCGGAGAAGGCAATCTGATCTTGGATGCAGTACAGTTGTTACGCCGCGATTTTGATCTGGGTTCCTACCGCATTCGTCTGGAAAAGCACATTCCGATGGGTGGTGGTCTGGGTGGCGGTTCGTCGGATGCCGCCAGAACATTGGTGTTGATCAATGAATTGGAAGGATTGGGATTGTCTACGACGGCGTTGGAATCGTACGCTTCGCAGCTGGGTTCCGATTGTCCGTTTTTTGTTCGCGGCGGACTGCAATTGTGCACAGGTAGGGGAGAGATTTTGGAACCACTGACAAGCACGCTTCCAGAAATGTGGGTGGTTTTGGTGAATGTTGGAATTCATGTGCCGACCTCCACAGCTTATGCAGCGGTAACTCCGGTGAAAGATCAAGTTTCTGTGAAAACGGTCCTGGAAATGGATCCGAACGCATGGAAAACACACTTGAAGAACGATTTCGAAGTTTCGGTTTTTGCCAAACATCCGGAATTAGCAGCAGTAAAAGAAGCGTTTTACGATCAAGGAGCCTATTACAGTGCCATGTCAGGTTCCGGTTCTACCATGTTCGGGTTATTCTTTCAAGAGCCTGCGGATCTCATTTTTCCAACAACGCCTGTTTTCAAAAAGTGCGTGAAACTGTCTAATGTTTGATGAATCGCTCCACGCTACTGCCATTGTTGCTTTCAATGTGCAGCAGGTAGACGCCACCAGCCAATGCTGAAACAGAAATTTCCGAAGACTCCGATTGAAGCAACAATTTCCCATGCAAGTCATACACGGCGAGACCTAGAATGTCAGCATTTCCTTTGACAGTAACGCTGTGTTGCGCCGGATTGGGGTAGAGTGTAAATGTTACATCTTCCATTTCCGGAACGCTTGCCGTGCTGTTCGGGTTGACCTCAAAATGCCAGATTCCACCCAAATCCTGACCGACGAACAAATTCAAAATACCGTCATTGTCATGATCATGTACCCAAAAAGAACTGTATAATCCGACATCGATTCCCAAATAATGATCGCTTACCAGTTCAAAGTTTCCCGATAGATTTTCATCAATATCTCTATAATAATGCAATTGACCGTCATACGCACCAACAAACAGTTGCGTAGTATCATTCACACGAAAAAAATGGGGCGCTGCGTAGCCATCCGGCGTACTGGAAATATCAACGCCTCCCAGATTGGAACTCACCAGTGAAAACTGCGGAGTGTTTAAGGTTCCTGTATTTTGGTAGTAAACGATCTCGCCAGTTTTTTTTCCGATCACCAGATCCAGTAATCCATCTTTGTTCAGATCGAATAATTGCGGTGCAGCGTACGCTTGAACACTGATCACCGTTCCATTTTGATCCAGTAAGACACTCGGAGCGCTGTAATT
>CAYRVL010000043.1:0-14881 GCA_964427665.1 uncultured Fluviicola sp.
CAGCGTTCGGGAATTCCCGAATTCCCTCAAAATTACACCTAAGCCTTTAAATCCAATCTATTACGAATCATTCGAACACAAAATCACAACTCCATTTACGTTATTTTCTTAACAACCCTATTCCAACGGTAAACTTATCGCTATCGTTGTTCCCTCCTCACCAGTGTCTTTCACGGAAATGGTTCCTCCATGACTTTCCAAGATCTGGCGTACCATCGCCAAGCCCAAACCAGTGCCGGTACTCTTTGTGGTAAAATACGGCTCAAAAATGCGCTGTCTTTGTTCCACTGGAATTCCCGTTCCGTTATCGCGGATCAATAAGGTCAAAAAGTCACTCGTTTTCGTTGCACTTACGAGGATGTGCGCCTTTCTATCAAATGGTACGGCCTGAATTCCGTTAGTAATCACATTATTCAGTACACGCAATAACATATCCCGATCAGCTTTTACCCAGCACGCATCATTTTCATCGTATTGACACACCCAATCTATTTCGCCATTTGCTCCGAAGAGGGCGTCAACCGAACGCAATAATTCTGTGAAGTCAATGCGTTCCATCTTTGGTTGTGGTAATTTCGCAAAGGAGGAAAAAGCATTGGCGATATGTGTTAATGCATCAATTTGTTCAATGATCGAGTGCGACACTTTATCCAGTTTTTCTTTCGATCTCGGATCATTTGGATCGAAAACACGTTGTAATTGTTGAATGCTCAATTTCATCGGTGTTAACGGATTCTTGATCTCGTGTGCTACTTGTTTGGCCATTTCTCTCCAAGCTGATTCGCGTTCTGTTTGTGCCAACTGCAAAGCCGCTGCCTCGATCTCCTTGATCTTGTTGTTGTATTCAGCAACCAACTCACCTATTTCATCAGAACTGTTATAAACAATGGGTTGATTTCGCTTTCCGAGTGCAACATTTGCAAAACTTTTACGAATAAGTCTCAACGGAGAAGTTATCCAATTCGAAACGACAACAGCACCGATGATCGATAAGACCAACAGCAACATAAATACATTTACAATGGCCATAAAAAACCGCTGCACTTGCGCCTCAAAAACATTTTGTTGATCAAAATGTTGCAGATTTAGATAACCCAGCATGGTGCCATTCTTCGTGATCAAGGGAACATACGCCGATAAATACGATAAATTACCAATGTATTCTTCGTGGATGAATTCCGCTCGTTTTTCTTGTGACAATGCGATCATGGCATCCGGATCCATTTGTTCTCCCAGCAAGCCAATATTGTAGATCTTCGGTCGTGAAGAGGCGATCAAATGACCATTCAAACTATAGACGTTCAAATCGGTTATAAAAATCTGCGACCAATTCCGAAGCTGATACGCCAATTCCTCGCGCGTCCAAATTACTTTACTTTCTGCACGCTCTTCCATGCGTTGAAGCCCTTCGCGGTTCACAGAACGTATCTTCTCACGTATAATGTCGTTCGTATAATCGGCATATTGTTCATTCACAAAACGACTGCTACCCACACTAAATCCAAGTAAAGACACGAAGACCAAACCAATCATCACCAACTGAATACGCGTAGCCAACGGAATATTCTTTCGCTGTTTTTTACTCAAACGCGTGCGCACTACCACCACCAATGCATAGCACGAACCCGTTCCAACTAGTAAAAAAGCAATCGTCGTTACCAAACTAAGCCATGTTGGCACCTTTCGGGACAGGACAATGGCATCATCAGAGGATTTGCGCAACACAAAATGATCAAAGCCATCGCTCTCAAACCAATATTGATCTGCTTTCTGACCTTGATGCAAACTCGCTAATCGTATTGGATAACTGTAATCGCCATAATTCGTGATCAATCTTCCTTTGTAGTACTTCGCAATGGAATAGGCTTCGAGTGATTCAAAGACATTTGCCTGCTGAGAGATCAACAATCGCGGGAAACCGATCTCTTCCGGAATCTTTTTGGACTTCAAGGTTCCATAGATCGGAATCAACTCACCATTCTTGCTAACTATCTTGTGACGAAAAACATAGCTGAATTGACTGGTAAAATCGCGAATGAAAAATAAATTACTGTCTATTTCAGAACGGTCGCCATGCGCCTCAAGCAGTTGTTCAAATTCTTTTTCCGTAAAGCCGTTCATAGACGGAGTAATGTTCGGTCGGAAATAATAGACATCTACGTCAAAACGCTCCCAATATCCATTGAAGATCCTTCTCTCCAGCGCTTCTTTCAACTCATTGAAGGAAGGTTGTTCATCTACATTGAACAAGCGATTCAAATACGGTTCGTTCACGAGTTTCTCACGCACCAAGGTAAATTCCATTTCGGCTGTGATATCGCGGTTATCCGCTAGTTCGTTGGCATACAGTTCCCGTTCTTGTCGCTCCTTTTTTCCCCATTCCTTTTGTACGTTCACCGCAGTTGCTGCTGCAGCGATCAACAGGGCGATCAAATAGGACGTGAAGGACCAGTTACCCTGTTCAAAACGATGAATGGCATAGATCAGGATGATCAATAAGAACGGCCACAGTAGCACCTCCCAGGAAACAAAAGGAATTTGCATTTGGATCATCAAACTGATCAACAACCAACCGAGAAAAACTAAGTCGGATGTTCGCTTTTCTTTGTGCAACCAAACAGCAAATAGTCGATGCAACACATACCCATACATCACCACACCGATGAACAGCAAAGCCAAAACATAAAAAGTAAATTGATTCAATTCAAGGATCGTGTTCAATTCTAGTGGGATAGTACTGTTCTCGATTAACGAAATGGCAGTTGCCGGCAACACGTGTAAACCTAGCGGAATCAGCAAACCACCCAGGTAAAACCACCAAATCGATGTTTTACCGGCCAGTCGGATCTGCATGAGAGTCAAAACAACTAAGATCGCTACCAGCACTGACAGCATCAACTCTCCCAAGCTCGGGATCCATTCATTTAGTGCTAAAAGTTGCGAATCAAAAAGTTCTGAATTATGCATCCAATTCAGGCACTCCATGGATTTACACAAAACAAAAGCCACAAGAAGCAACACTGCAACGATCCATTTCCAAAGTGGTTTACGAGATCGAGTAACGATAAAATGCCAGACGATCACCCAAGCCAAAAGAATCAAGAAATACAGGATTATTTGAATGTTTCCCCCGTTTTGTGTGGTATCCAATTCCAACTGAAACAGCGGTTCACCTTTCGAATCACGAACCACATGCTCATCCGTTTTATTGAATCCTATGAGAGCTTTCGCTTGTGGAAATGGTTCGAAAAATGTATTCTTGAGCTGATCATTCTCATAAGGATAAGTCCGTTGAATACCGAAACTTGCGACCAAGATCGTCTTTCCGGATCTGATCTCTGTGCTATAATACCAACCATTTTGCAAATGGGTCAATCCCTCATTAGGAAAATGCAAATCGGCGAAGGCATTGATCGGCAAATCGTTGTTATTCCAATAGATCAGCGAGTCGTTGCGGTAGATCGAGATATAAAAAGGCGTATTTCCGGGTCTGTATTTTTCCGAAAACTCATATTCACTCAGTGTGGACCAATCTCTTTTGAGCTGTTTTCCGAACAAATCCAGTGCGCGCTCTTGTTGGAGAAAACGATCCTGAAATGTTTGGAGAAAATGATCTTTGGAGGGTTCGTTGGCGACCTTCAACAAAAAAAACACCGTCAGCACTGCAAGGAAAGCCCAACCGTGTGCGTATTTTCTCAGTAAGTGTGTTACACGCTCAACCATGACATTTTTGGAACAAGGACTTCTAACAGTCGTTCAAATTCCTGATCTGCCTGATGATCATTGTTGAACAAGAAGTCGGCTTCTTCCTGGTAAGGTAGCAAGAATTTTTCAAAACACGGAAGCACGTGATTGTTCCACTGGTAAAGAATGGCTTCACGGGAATAGCCTCGGGTTTCCTGATCACGGTATAAACGTCGGTCTAGTTGTACATCCGGATCAACATCCATAAAAATCGAAAAGTCGAGCAATTCTCTAACATCGCGGTATTCAAACAAGAATAAACCTTCCACAATGATGATCTCCGATGGATCTAAGGTGATCAGTACATTTTTTCCCGGAGGAGCATTGAAATGATATTCTTTCACTTCAATGGATTCGCCGTTTTTTAAGCGACGCAGGTCATCGATCAGTTGTTCTTTGTTAAGTGCTGTTGGAAGATCGAAATTGACCTCGCCATTCTCATCGCGGTACTGTTCTTCAATAGGTAAATAATAATTATCCATGGAAAAAACCGTTGGTTTCCAGTCACCAAATCGCGTTGCCAACCGTTTCAATAAGGTGGTTTTTCCCGAACCACTTCCCCCACAAATACCAATTATCATCGTTGCGAATACCCTAAGTTTAGAATGCCTTTCACCGGAAACTGCTGGCGATCTACCCACAACCATTTTTCGGCGAATGCGACAACAAATTTAGCAGGATTTTCTGCACTGAGCAATCTACTTGGGTTACTCGTTTGCTGAAGCACACTTGTCGCAACGATTCCTTCGGCTTGGTTGAAATAATGAAAATGTCCTTCCGGCACTTGTTGTTTCACGTATAATCCGATGCCTTCTTTTGTTGGGAGGTATCCCAAACTGATGCCTTTTTTTGCCTGATAGCTTTTCAAGGCCGTTGTCGCAATTTTCTTCCAACTATCATTTTCCCAGAGATACGTATTGAGCGAAGCAACGGATCCATTTACTTCAACTCCGGTTACGTAATAGTGACCGTTCGCATATATCAGCGTTCCTTTTTCCAACGGTTCAACACGATTTAACAGTGCGCTCCCTCTGCGTCCAAATCCCACTCTGCTGTGTTCAATGAAATTCAATCCTTTATTAGAGATCGTGAAACTATTGACTTCCGCTCCTTTTGGCGTCACTTCCTTTACATTCCACCCGGAACCTTTTGAAGCGTGTGTTCTGGCAGCATAGACAATGTTCGCTGCGTTTTCTCCGGCCACATACCACGACACCATGTCCTCGATCTTGGAAGAAGCCGCCACATTTTCAGAAATCACAGTCGCGTAACACAAAAAGTTATGATGCGTCATGCTTACAGCGATCGTTGAATACGTCTTTTTTTCTTTGTTTTCATGGCGAAAAAGATATACGAGCGATTTATCCGTATTCAAAATGTCTACGACGGTCATGTCCTCCAAATTGTACTTTCCGAGTTTATCCAACGCCGGCTTGAAGACCGTATTTGTCGACTTCACATTTCCCGCGATGCTGACTTGGTGAAAGAAGATCTTCCCTGATTTAGGTTCCAAACTTTCTAGGAAATAAACGTATTTACCCCCTTCTTCAGCGATATAGAACACCTCATCTACCATCGGATTGAAAACTTGCTCCCACGTACTTTTACCTTCCGTTTGCACCATGGTAACTTTTACTTGTGCCCGCGGTTCACTGGGAATCTTGCTTAAAACAAGTGCACCCACGCCTTTCCATTCAAGCACGTCGTAATAGGTCTTATCGTGTTCCGGTAAAGTGAAGTTTTGTGCATTCAGCATTCCACTGATCAACAAAAAAAGTAAAGAGGTCCATTTCATCATTTCGCGAATAAAAACTAACTTGTGCTTTCCAAAATTAGGAAATCAAGCTAAAGTTACATTTTATCACAACATACAAAAAGTCATGAACAAACAAATGAGACGAACATTGGTGCTATTGGTGCTGGGTGCATTTACCTCTTTGGCATTTGTAAAACCGGTAGAGGAACCTAAAACATTGAAGATCGGAGATACTGCTCCACTTGCCGACCGCCGGATGGAAGGTGTCGATGGAAAGCAGTATTCCTTGAATGATCTCAAGCAAAAAAATGGACTCGTGGTGGTATTCTCGTGCAATACCTGTCCTTTTGTTGTTGGAAGCGAAAATTTTGTTGGTTGGGAAGGACAATACAACCTTTTAGCAAATCGTGCATCTGCCGTTCAAATGGGATTTGTACTGATCAATTCCAACGAGGCAAAACGAAATGGTGATGATTCCATGGATGCTATGAAAAAACGTGCAGCGGAACAAAAGTATGTGATGCCTTACGTTATCGATACACAACACGAATTAGCAGACGCTTGTGGAGCAAAAACGACCCCGCATGTGTATGTGTTCGACAAGGAAATGAAATTGATCTACACAGGTGCTATTGACAACACTGTTGATGGAAAACGCAAACAAGACGAAACGTACCTCTTGAACGCTATGCAGGATTACATCAACGGAAATGAGGTAAAAACGACTGTTACGCCGCCTCGCGGATGCAGTATCAAGCGAACTGTAAAACAATAACTCTCCGATAATAACTTATGAAAAAACGACTACTTGCTGTTGCACTTTTACTCGCTGCTTTTCAGCTGAAAGCACAAGTTCAGCAGTTGGGCACACCGATTTCCTGGAAGGAAAAAGTGGGTGTCAGCAAAAAAACGATCTTCATGGAGCCTGTGAGCAACACCACGGAAGCTGCCAATGAATATGCACGCCGAGCTAATTCACTTGAAAAGAACATGCGCTTTGGTAAAGAGCTGAGCGTAAACATTGATGTGATGCAAACGGCTGATGTAAGAACATTGCCAAATGGTGACGTTTTGCGCCAGTTGACCATTCAATCGGATGGTGCTTTTTCCATCAACTTGATCTTTTCGGCGTTCAAATTATCTCCGAATGCGCGCTTGTACCTGTTTGACGGAAACAAAACGGAATTTGTAGGTGCGCATACAAGTTTGAACAACAATGTGAACAACGTATTGGGAACCGAATTGATCCACGACGATGTATTGGTCATTGAATTGGTGGAACCGGCGCAGGAAGCGGGCACATCGATGTTGACAGTAGGAACTGTTGTACACGGATATTTGGATCTGGAAGAAGAAATGAAGGTATTGGGTGATGCCGGAGACTGTATGTTTGATGTGAATTGTCCGATAGGTGCCGGATGGGAAAATCAACGCAATTCTGTAGCCATGATGATGAACGGCGGTGGATTCTGTACCGGATCTTTGATCAACAACACTTCCGGAACGATCATTCCGTACTTTTTGTCAGCGAACCACTGCGGTACGAATCCGGGTGGATGGGTTTTCCGTTTCCGCTGGGAACGCGCAGCAGCCAATGCGATCTGCGAAACTGCAAACAACACCAGCAATAACGGTCCAACAACCATGAACGTCAACGGTGGAATTTTACGTGCGAACTATGCGCCTTCAGATTTCACGTTAACCGAATTGAATACCGCTCCGAATCCTGCTTGGGGAGTTTTTTACAACGGCTGGAATGCAACGAATACACCGGCAACTTCTGCGGTAGGTATTCATCACCCTTCCGGAGACATTAAAAAAATCTCGTTTGAAAACAATCCATTGATATCCACGACTTTCGGAGCAGGATCTCCAGACACACACTGGGGTGTAACCGGATGGGATGATGGTGTTACAGAAGGCGGATCTTCCGGTTCACCATTATTCGATCAAAACCACCGCGTGGTAGGTCAATTACATGGTGGAGCATCCATTTGTGGTGGAAGTCAATTATCCGATGAATACGGAAAGATCTTTACATCTTGGCTTGGTGGCGGAACAAATGCGACACAATTGAAGTTTTGGTTAGATCCGAGCAACACCGGGGCAACGGAAATTGATGGAGTAGATCCTGCTGGTCCACCATTACCAACAGACGCCGGTTTGAGTGCGCCACAGGGTGTTTCTGGAACAATCTGTTCGTCCAGCGTTTCACCTACCATTACGATCTTCAATGGTGGTTCTGATCCATTGACGCAAGCCGTTATTAATTACGGATACGATGGATCTACCGGGTCAGTTTACAACTGGTCGGGCAATTTGAACCAATACCAAAATGCCGTTATAACGCTTCCAACGCAAGTTTTAACCGGTGGATCTCATACATTTAATGCCGTAGTGACTTCAGCCAATGGAAGTTCTGATATGAATGCATTGAACAACACGATCAGCTCTTCATTCACGACAATTACAGATGCTGTAACGGTGGACTTTGATCTGAACACCGATTGTTATGGCGATGAAATTACGTGGTTCATTCGCGATACTACTGGAGCTACCGTTTTTTATTCGGGCGGACCGTATACATCCAACTCGAATGGAACTGCGGTGAACAATCAGTACTGTTTAGCAGCAGGTTGTTATACCTTGACTTTTTACGATGATTACGGCGATGGCATGGCAGAAAGTAACTGGTGTGAGCTGAATGGTTCGTTCCAATTGACAGATGCAAGCAACCAAGTGTTGGCAGAGATCAACAACAGCAATGTAGATTTCGGGGATTCCATTGAATTTACATTCTGCCTATCTGGTGCTGGACTTACAGATCTTTTGGCTGATAAATGGGCGATCTACCCGAATCCGACAGATAAAGATCTAACGATTGCCTTGGGTGCTATTGAAGGACAGAAATCACTAGTGGTGTTATCTGCAACCGGTCAAGTGCTGCAAGAGATCACAAGTGCTGACATGAATGAACAGGTGACGATCAGTGGTTTGTCAAAAGGAGTTTACTTCTTACAACTCAACACATCCATTGGAAGTGCTACCAAAACATTCGTTGTAAAATAATTCAACAAGAACATTTAAAAGTAAAGACCGCATTGATTTCGATGCGGTCTTTTTTTGTCTTGGCATTAAATTGTAACTTCGTAAAGCAAACAAGCAGTGAACTATGGCAAAGGTTAAAACAGCATTTTTCTGTCAGAATTGTGGTTATGAAGCCCCAAAATGGTTGGGAAAATGTCCCAGTTGTGGGGAATGGAACACCTTTGTAGAAGAGTTGGTAGAAAAACAATTGCCGCAGATCGTTGCCTTTTCCACCTCAACCGGGAGAACGGCAAAAGCACAGGCACTGCAAACGATCGAAACCAATGGGCAACGGCGCATTGTATTGCCTGATTCGGAGATCAATCGGGTTTTGGGTGGCGGTATCGTTCCCGGATCACTGATCCTGTTTGGTGGAGAACCGGGAATTGGAAAATCTACCTTATTGTTGCAGTTGGCGGTTCAGGTTCCAATGAAAGTGTTGTACGTTTCCGGAGAAGAGAGCGAACAGCAGATCAAGATGCGGGCTGAACGGATCGGTGAACAAAACCAAAATTGTTACATCCTGACGGAAACCAACATTCAGAATATTTTCAAACAAGCCGAGGAAACGTCGCCGAACCTGTTGATCATCGATTCGATACAAACCTTGTTCAGTTCACAGATCGAAAGTGCTCCGGGCAGTATTTCACAGATCAGAGAATGCACCGCGCAATTGCTGCGTTACGCAAAAATGACCGAAATTCCGGTATTCATCATCGGGCATATTACGAAGGAGGGCAGTTTGGCTGGTCCGAAAGTGCTGGAACACATGGTGGATGCAGTGTTGCAATTTGAAGGAGATCAACATCATGTTTACCGCTTACTGCGCGGCATGAAGAATCGTTTTGGAAGCACGAATGAATTAGGAATTTATGAAATGGCCGGAAATGGCTTGCGTGCCGTGGAAAATCCATCAGAAATTCTCATTTCCAGCGGCGACACCGGACTAAGTGGAGTGGCCATTGCCGCCACTTTAGAAGGCGTTCGCCCCTTACTGATCGAAGTACAAGCCTTGGTGAGCACAGCGGCCTATGGCACTCCACAGCGATCGTCTACCGGATTTGATCTCCGTCGTTTGAACATGTTATTGGCCGTCATGGAAAAGCGTTGCGGATTTAAGTTAGGAGCCAAAGACGTATTCCTGAACATTGCCGGTGGTATCCGTGTGGACGATCCGGCGATCGATCTAGCAGTAGTTGCTGCCGTACTTTCCAGCAATGCCGACCTGGCGATCGCGCGTCAAATCTGTTGTTCTGCTGAAGTGGGACTTTCCGGTGAGATCAGACCGGTTAACCGCATCGATCAACGCATTCGGGAAGCGGAAAAACTGGGCTTTGAAAAGATCATCATTTCCAGTTACAACAAAGGGATCGATCCGAAAAATTACCAGATCGAGTTGGTGCAATGCACACGGATTGACGAAGTATTACGAGCTCTTTTTGCCTAAAGCGAATTTACCACATACACATCGATCCCCGTCAATCGTTCAATGATCCCTATTAAAAAAGAGAAAATAAATTCATTTTCAGTAGATTTGCACACAAACATTAACTCACTATGAAACTACACATACTCTCCACATTTATACTTCTTGCGTTTTTCGGTATTTCTCAGAACAACTTTACAGAAATTCCCGGCGTACCCAATAACCCCATTCCAGGGTCAGTAGCTCCTAACGCGGCCACTGTACTTATGAGTGATGAAGGAAAAGTCTACAGTGCATTCATCCAATTCGATGGAACTGATCATCATTTGATGATCGAACAATACACCGCCGGCGGTTGGATGCAACTTTTTCAAGAAACGATCTATGCCGGTTTTCAGCCAATCAAAGGCCACAAATTAGGGAACGATATTTACTTTTCAGTTAAAACCGATAATCTTTCCTCTCAAGACATCATGAAAGTGTATCGCATCAGTGGGGGAAACATTATTGAATTGAGTGCCACTTTGTTCGGCAACTATGCATCGAATACCCTTTACGATTTCACGATCTCCACCAGTGCCTCATATGCCTATTTCTTGCACAAGGACAACTCTGCGGCGAATTTGATGTTAACGCAGGTTGATCTTGTGGGTTTATCGAGTAATGAGTTAATGATCCCACTTGGAGCTGCCGATGCAAACCATTTTGATATGGTGGAGCGTTTCGATACCGTTTACATCGCTATTAATGCTTTTGAAACCAGTCACAACCTCTATTTAATGAAGGTTTCCAGTGATATGGGAACTGCCGTGACCTATGACAATAGTGCTTTGGGAATTATTCCCGGAACAAATACAGCAGTTTCCCAAGAAGTGATGATCGCTTACAACAGTATCCCAAATAATATTTCCATAACCACACGAGCAAATGGATCAAATCAACGATTCACCTATACGATCTTTGGTTCCGGATTATCACAGAATACAAGCTCCTTTGTTCCCGTGAATATGCATCCCCCTGTTACGCTTTCCGAATCCAATGGTTTGTACCACTTTGGATTGATGGACAACGGAACTGGCCTTGCTCAAAATTTAATGGTTATTAAAGAAAATCTGACAACCTTTGAAACAGACACGATCGGCAACTTCCTGTTCAACGGCATTGCAGACGATGCTTTCTATTACTCCATGGGTTATGCTGCTGCTTCAGACCGTGTAGCAGTTTCTTACCACGACACCCTTATCAACAAACGACGCTATTTTTTAACTAATAATGCTCCTGAGGTAGATCCGGGAACCATATCGATTGCCAACATCTGTAACAATATGTATGACATTATTTATTCGAATATTGGCATATTGGAACTAGACAACGACCAGATCAACATCGTTTCGATCACTTCCAACAATACAGCTGCGTGCGATGCCTCGAATGTGTACTACAATATTTTGCAACAAACCGGAAATACGCAAAATTTTCAGTTATACGGACAAGTTGGAACGTCCGGCACCTTTGCCTTGACGATCACTTTTACAGATGGTATAGATACCGTTCAGTACACCTTACCGCCTGTTACAATTAACAATCCGGGAACACCGCAATGGGTAGATGACACCTTACATATTTGTTCCGGTAATGGCATTATCAATTTTCATGATTATGTAACGCCAGCTGGAGGTAGCTTTTTTAGCAACACACTCGAGGAATCTTTTCCAAACGGCGTCCTTGATACCGATAACAATCCATTTTCATTTGAACAAGCGGAGGTTTTGACCTATGATGTGACTGTAAATGGTTGCTGGACTACTTCGGATGTCGTAGTTATCTTACATAACGGGCCAACGGTTACTGTATCAACCACAGCAAGCAGTTGTGGTGGAGCTACGGGAAGTGCCAATGCAACAGTGGTGGGTGGCCTAACACCTTACAATTATCAACTTTGGAGTACTGGGGCTTTGAATGTCTCAACAGTCACCAATTTAGCAGCTGGGCAATACACCTACACCCTAGAAGACGGAAATGCCTGTCAGAAAACGGTTATTTTTGATATCGGGGTTAGTGGGGCTGATGCCACAGCGGTGATACAAGACGTTTTATGTTTTGGACAAAACAACGGATCCATTACATTGACTCCTACTGGTTTGATCGCTCCGATCTCGTATCTATGGAGTTCGGGACACAGCACTGCATCCATTTCCAATTTATCAGCTGGATCCTATACCGTACAGATCTCAGACGCTGCCAACTGTGTTTTCACCAAAACATTCAACGTAGCACAACCGGATAAACTTGCGGCAGAGATGAGTTTTTATCAGCCAAATTGCGGACTGGCAGACGGCACCATGGAGGTTTATGACATTGTGGGTGGAGTTGCTCCATACACCGTAAACTGGTCTAATGGAGACAATGGTTTGATCGTGAACAACATCCCATTTGGCGTGTATTCCGCTACGATAACAGATCAAAATGGTTGTCAAGCCATCAAAACATTTTACATGAGCGAGAGTAACTCAGCCGATCTTTACGGGACGATCACACCAACAAACTGTGGTTCGAACAATGGCGCTATTGATGTTTCTCCATGGGTTCCTGGAATTGATCCGATCGAATCCATTCAATGGTCGAATGGTGCAACAACTGAGGACATATCCAATCTTGCACCAGCGAACTACATTTGTACCTTAACTGTTGCCAACACCGGTTGTCGCGCGATCAAAGGATGGAACATTCCGATCGTAAACCCGGAAATGCAGCCGATCTGTGTGGTAACCGTAGATTCAGCTACGACAACGAACTTGGTAGTTTGGGAACCGGTTCAACCTGTAGGGATCGCTTACTACAACATTTATCGCGAAACATCAACACCCGGTGAGTACATCAAGATCGACACCGTGCAAGCCACGAATCTGTCCATCTTCAACGATGTAGTTGCATCTCCTTTGGTTCGCTCTTGGAGTTACCGTATTTCGGCTGTTAACGGTTGCGAAGTAGAAGGTCCGATTTCAGTTGCCCACCGAACGATCCATTTGAATGTGGTAGATCTGGGTGCTGACGTGCAGATTTCGTGGAACAACTACGAAGGAACAACCGATTATAACAACCAACAATTGTGGCGCTACACCGATGCCAACGGTTGGGAGAACATTGCCACACTTCCTGTGAATGCTATCACGTATACAGATGCTGTTGCTTTCAGTGAACCAGGCTTGGATTATATGGTAGAATTGGAATTGAATAACCAATGTACTGCTGTGATCTACAAAGCTCAAGATTTCAATACAACCCGTTCGAATAAAGACAAAGGAGCATTCAGCGCCGGACAAGGAACGGGGGATTCGAACAACAGTATCGATGAAACGTACATGTCCGCTATCGAACTATACCCGAACCCGGCTAGCGACCAAGTGATCCTTGCGCAAACCATGGAGGTGGAAATGTCCGTGAAGATACTAACGCTTTCTGGTCATGTTGTAGCACAAACAACGACTAGCGGATTGACATCCGTGTTAGCAATCGATCAGTTAGCAGCAGGCACCTATCTTGTTGAAATGCGCATTGGAGAGCGCACAGAAACCAGACGACTTGTCAAACAATAAGAAAACACCCGCTTAGAACAGTCATTTGATCATCAAAGACCGTCAATTATACAATAGAAGCAGCTCGTTCTGCTTCTATTTTTTATTTTTGGCCAATCAATACCTATGAAAATGAAACTGTTAGCACTACTATTCGGTACGATCATTGGCACTGCCGCATGGTCACAATATGCGTGGCACGATCTCAGCAACAACCCAGATTTCGAAAATGCGATGAGTCCGTCTGATGCCGTTATGGTAGATGGAAAGCTTTATCAGATCCACGACTCCATTGGTTGGTACCTGGAAGTTTCGAAATACGACAACGATTTGAATACATGGACCCAAGTAGGTTCCATTTACGCCACTTTCAGCACCAATTTCATTCAAGCCACTCATTATAACGGAAAGATCTATTTCGTTACCTACTCGTTCGACCAATTCAAGATGTACGTCTTTGATCCCCAAACAAACCAAATTACCAGTTTAGCCACAAAAACGGGATTCTTCTCCATGGGCACGAATTGGGAGTTTAAATCTGCCAACAATGGCAGGATGTACGTGTTGAATAACGACAATGGTAGCACGATCTACCTCAATGAATACGATGTGAGTTCGGACACATGGACCACAATAGACATCACCAATGTAGTAAATCCCGGGAATGCTATGTACTACGGAAACATGCAATTGTATTGTTCAAGCTCAAAAGTATTTGTGGGAATAGCTGGAGGTGTGAATAAGATTGGTGTGGCAAATCAAGGAGCAATCGCCGCATTTGGTCCATACAATACCACCGGTTCCAACAATGCATCCGTGCTTTTCAATGGTACGGCACCACCCACGAACTTTTCCTTTTATTTTACAGGCAACGGACAAAGTTTGCCATCCGTGATCCTGCAAGATTGGAACAACAATGTAGCGTATGAAAAACCGTTGACCACGAACGATTTGAACGCCACTCCGGGGACAGACACTCCGATCGGTTTTCAGATAGGCAACTCGGATCATTACCAGTTGGAAAATTCCGCCTATAGTTTTATGATCTCGGAATTTGCCAGTCAGGGTTCTGCGAATTATGATAAATTTTATGTCTATCGAAAAGATCTCAGCACGAATCAATGGGATTCCTTGGGTCCAAAAATAGAATTCACGGCACCATACATGAATGCGAATAGTGCTCGGTTGAGTTTAGACAACGGTCAATCCAAGCATTTGACTGCGTTTTATCGTTCTACCAGCACCAATGGCGGGGCAGTGATCAAAGTGTTGAACCAAGTCCCTTTCTTAAAT
>CAYRVL010000043.1:14981-22062 GCA_964427665.1 uncultured Fluviicola sp.
AATCAGCATTTGATCGACCTGACCAACTACGTCAGTTATGTGGATCAAGGAACTTTTACCTTGAATGGAAATCCGGTGAATGGCAGCGTGGTGAACGGAATTGACTTGTTTCAAACAGCACCGAGTGGTTTATTGACTTATAAGGTAAATGTTAATGGTTGTCTTGTGAACACATCGACGGTATATTCCTTTGCCACTGTCGGAACCGCAAGTACAACCACTACTCCCGCTACCTGTGGACAAGCCGATGGGAGTGCAACAGTGAATTACATTCCGGGAACATCTTCTATCTTCACTGTCGAATGGTCAACCGGAGAAAACAGCACGACGATCACCGGATTGAATCCCGGGGCATACTACTATCACGTAACTGATCAATATGGGTGTCACGTAACCGGTTTTGCGCCCGTCTCTGCGGCGTCTATCGACATCGCTCCTACTATTACACCGATTTCCTGTCATGGCGCCCAAAATGGAAGTATCAGCATTACTGTTTCCGGACCTGCGAATTACTACGTTTATTGGTCGAATGGAGCCGCTGCAAACAGCATTACCAATCTGGGTCCAGGATCATACTGGGTTACCGTGATCGATCTGGACAACAACTGTCAGATCACCGAAGCATTTGAATTGATCGAACCTAGTCCGATCAAAGCCACTTTCACCACCTTCGATCCGGATTGTGGCGTTTCAAACGGTATTATTTATGGAACATACACGGGTGGAGTTACACCTTATAGCTATAACTGGATCGGACAAGGACAAACGACAGCCAATCTAACTGGAGTTCCCTGGGGATACTATGAAGTACAAGTAACCGATCAGAACAATTGCAGTGCGATCTTTGGATATCAGCTGGATGATTACCAAGCGGTCGACATACGGGATAGCATATTAGACGCAACCTGCAACGGAAATGACGGAGCGATCTTCGTGAAATTTGTTCAAGATCCATTTGGTGGAGCTACTTTTCCGCAAAATTGGACTTGGTCTAATGGACATGGCGGCGTGAACAATTTCAATTTGCAACCCGGAACTTACACCATTACCGTGACCAGTGGCTTGGGTTGGAACAACCAACTATGTTACGCGCAGAAAACCTTCCAGGTTGGGAATAAAGCTCCATTGCGTCAGGACATTTGTCTTGTTACAGTTGATTCTGCGACCACCACCAATTTGGTCGTTTGGGATAAAATCGAAACAAGTGGCATTTCTCATTACAAAATTTATCGAGAGGATGTTGTTGCAGGGTTGTTCATGTGGATCGACACGGTGGATTTCGACAACCTTTCCGTATTCAATGACGTGGTGGCTTCTCCGATGGATCGTTCTTGGCGTTACCGCATTTCAGCCGTGAATGACTGTGGTGTTGAAGGGCCGATATCCGTGGCGCATAAAACATTGCATTTGAATACGATCGATGTGCAAGCCAACGGTTCGGTGGATGTACTTTGGGATGAATACGAAGGCCCGACATCTGCAACAGAATACGTGGTTTGGAGAAAAAGTGATCAAAACGGATGGGAAGCATTGAGTCCGGCAGTTCCGCTTGGAACCAGTGCATACAATGACGGCAATACGGCCGGATTAACAGGTTTGGATTACTACGTTGACATGGTACTTTCGGCTCCGTGTACCGCTGAGAAAGCGCAGGATTTCAACACCACTCGATCGAATAAAGACAAGGGTTCATTTAGCGCAGGACAAGGAACGGGGGCCAGTAACAATGAAGTTATTACAGAAGCAGTTGTGGAGTTATCTGTTTACCCAAATCCATTCACAGACCAACTTACCATATCGGTGAATGAAGCAGGAATTGGCAAACAGATCCAGATCTATTCCGTGAACGGTGTGTTATTGAAAACGATCACAACGACCGGAATGACCACAACGGTTTATCTTCAGGAGTTTTCAAAAGGCATTTATTTCATGCAGATACAAAACACCGATCAAACCATTCGTATAGTAAAGCAATAACCAACCAATAGCTGACCGAGGGGATATTTCATGACATGGAGTATCCCCTTTGTCATTTATACAACAAGAATAGATAGGTACTCAGAAAAGCTTGTCAATTATACAATTAGACAAACCAATTCATTATTAATTAGTTACTTTGTACACGAATGAGTTTCCTCATTCACAGTTAAAACATAACAACATGAAACATCTGATACTCGCTTTCGCGCTTTTGTTTACTGCCATTCTCCACGCACAGCCTTGGAATTTTATTGGAAGTTCCACCGGTATTGCCAATGCGTCGGAGGTTGATATTGAAATTTCACCGGCAGGCGAATTATTCATGGCGTACATTGACACCGATAATTCAAACAGGATGACATGTCGCAAATGGAACAGATCTACCCAAACTTGGCAATTGGTTGGTACAGCGGGCATATCCAGTATCAACGCCTTTGATATACAGTTGGTGATGCGCGGCGAAAATCCGGTAATGGGCTGCAAAGTACTTACAACCATTTCGCCTACCACCTATGAATTCATTGAAGTGTATTCCTTTAATGGAAGCACCTGGCAAAGTGTTGGTGTGGGCACCTATTTTTGGACCTTTCATTCCAAAGATTTCTCGTTAAGTGTGAATACAGGATCGGAGTTGTTTGTGACCTACTACAACCGCGAGTACCAAACCTATCCGGAAGGATTGATCACCGTAAAATTAGCAGCTACACCTGTTATGATCGGTGGTGGAATTCTAGATGACAGTAATGGAGGTTATCTATCTGCGTTGAGCTCGTGGTCAACCACCGGCAACAATGTCATTACGGCATTTGAAGAAGATATGGATATGGATAATGGGATCTCGTTGAGCAGCACCACAACGAGTACGCACACCAATTCCACGTATATCTTCGGAACAGATGCATCAAAAATCGTATTTGAACGCGGTTTAGGTTCCAGCAATTACTCCATGATGTATCTGTCGGATCTATACAGTGCGAAAACTTTGTATTACAAAGCATGGAATGGAAGCACATTTGGAACCACTCTAAATGTAGCGTCTTCCACGACTCTTGCCGATTTTGATTTTGCCTCACAAGGATCAGAAAACTTTGTTTTTTACCGTCAGGGAACCACCTGTTTTTTCCGACAGATCACCGGTGATATGAGTCCTTCCACATCCATTACCACGATTACTTCCGGAACGTCACTTGCTCCGGGAGCAGCTACATCACTTGCTGCCGAAACATACTATGGCGTGCATGTGATCGCTTACATCAATGGTGGTAAGTGTTACGTCAAGGAATACAACCAACCGGCAAATATTGAAGATTATGACCTGTTTCAATTCTGCGAAGGAACCTCCTTTAATAACAACGGTGACGTGGCGCTCTTTAACCTGGACCCAAACTTTAGTCAGGCCAATATTACCATGACCTGTCAATCGCAGAACACCGGAATTCTACCTCAATCATCAATCAACATTTACGGAAATGGTTTAAGCTATTACATCACGATCAGTGGAACAAACGATGTTAGTATCACAACCACTGTGGATCTTTTGTGGACGCTTTTAGAAAATGGAACACCGATCGGCACCCTTTACACCCCGGTAACGATCTTCCCAAATCCGACCATCGCCTTTAACCTGCCGGGCACGAGTGTCTGTGAGAATCAAAGTCCGATCTCATTGATTGGAAAAGCAACCCCTCCCGGAGGAACCTGGTCAGGAACTGGAATTCAGGGAAATTTCTTCAATCCAGCTGTTTTCAACCCAGCGCCAAGCACGAATTCGTACGTAACCTATTCGAGAACGACGCCACAAGGTTGTTTTGCCAAAGATTCAGTGATGATCACGATCAATCAATCGCCGGATCTAACCATCAACACCGTTGAAGCCGATTGTGGTCAAACAAACGGTACTGCTTCAGTTAGTATCAGTGGAGGAACACCAAATTATTCGATCTATTGGTCGAACGGTGCTATTACCTCATCAACCAGCAATTTGTCACCTGGTCAGTACTTTGTGAATGTTACCGACGGGAACGGTTGTATGTCTGTCGGTGTTGCAGCGGTTGGATCAGATGGTATTTCATTGAGCGGGGCCATGACGAACGTAAGTTGTTACGGTGGAAACAACGGAGCAATTGACATCTCAGTAAGTGGCGCAAACGGTCCTTTCACTTATGCTTGGTCGAATGGAGCGTCTTCACAAGACTTGAATAACGTGACTGCCGGTCCTTACGAAGTAAACGTAACCGATGCAACGGGTTGTGTCACAACAGCAAGTTTCACAATTCTGGAGCCGGCACCGATTCAATTGAGCAGCGTAACGACGATCAATCCGGGATGTGGACAATCCAATGGCAATATTACCGTTCAATATACCGGCGGATCACAACCGTTCACATACAGTTGGCAAAACGATCAAGGATCGACAATTGGTGGAAATTCTGCTACGTTGTCAGCCTTGAGTGCCGGATATTACACCAGTATCGTCACAGACAACGCCGGATGTACGATAACCAATGCCCTTTCACTTTCCAATAATAACGGTCCGGTTATCGCGATCGATACCATCATTGCTTCAGACTGTAATAATAACGGCGGTGTGCAGATCGTTGATGTTTCCAACAATGTGCAATCCTATCAATGGAACACAGGACAAACATCTCAAAACTTGACGAATGTTGGAGTGGGCAATTACATTGTTGAGGCAACAGGAAGCAATGGGTGTGTCACGGTCTTGAATGCACAGGTAGAAGCAACACTTCCAATCGCTGCAACCATTTGTTTGGTAACGGTGGATACGGCAACAAATACGAACTTAGTAGTTTGGGAAAAACCGATCACCGGTGGAATAGACCATTTCAATATTTACCGTGAAACGTCACAGGCCGGGTTGTATCAATTGATCGGACAAGTACCGTATGCGGATGAATCGATCTACAATGATTTGGTCGCTTCGCCATCCGTGCGTTCATGGAGGTACAAGATCTCTTCAGTGGATGCTTGTGGCAATGAGTCGGAAATCAGTGAGCACCATAAAACGATCCACTTAGTGATCAACCAAGGTTTGGGCACGGACTACAACTTATCTTGGGATTCGTATGAAGGCTTTGGATACACTTCTTTCGAGATTTTCCGTTATACCGATGTGGATGGATGGAACCAGATCGCAACCATGCCGACAAACTTGTTTACCTACACAGACACGCCGCCAACGGAAGACGGATTGACGTATATTGTGATCGTTGACGCCCCACAACTCTGTTCAACCACCAAAGCTCAGGACTTCAACACGACACGTTCTAACAAAGACCGTGGAGCTTTGGCAGTACCTCAGGGAATCGCAGAAAGTGAACTTCAAAATAGCGTGATCACGTATCCATCGCCAGCAAACGAGGCTGTGAACATCCAAAACGAAAACAACGTTCCGGTAAGTTACAGACTCTTGGATATGGAAGGTAGAACGGTGACTTCCGGAGTATTTAATCCGGGTCTTTCGATTCTGGAAACAGCTGAGTTAAGTAGTGGCTTGTACCAATTAAGCCTTGTTCTGGAGGACGTGAACATTACAAAAAAATTACTTATTCAGCATTAAATACGAATCAAGGAATGATGAGGGACACTTTCAGGTGTCCCTTTTTTATGCACAATACTGCTGTCAATAAGTTCGTTCACTTGTTTTACGTAACAAGCTGAATAACTTGTATTTTCCAAGAAACTAATAACCATGGCGAAGAAAACGAAAGTATTTGTGTTAGACACTTCGGTGTTATTACACGACCATCAGGCGATCATGAACTTTGTGAAGCACGATGTAGCCATACCGATCACTGTTTTGGAGGAATTGGACAAGTTCAAGATCGGAAATGACACCAAGAATTTCTCTGCGCGAGAGGTTATTCGTTTCATTGACAAGTTATCCAGCGATGGAGGTCTACAACAATGGATCACCTTGGGAAAAGAACACGGCTCCTTCAAGGTACTCTTGGATATCCAACCCAAAACACTCAATGCAGAAACGACCTACGGTTCGGATAAGAACGACCACAAGATTATAAACGCCACACTGGCATTAAAAGAAGCGGAAGGCAAACGCGACGTGATCTTAGTGACAAAAGACATCAACCTGCGTATCAAAGCGAAAGCGTTGGGCATTCTGGCTGAAGATTACGAAACCGGAAAGGTCGATAATGCTGAATTGCAACACTCGTCAACCATGATCATTGACGGGGTAGATTCGGATGCGATCAAAACACTTTTCCTAAAGGGAAATATTGAAGAAGACGGCATTTTGGGTACACACAAAGTAGCAAATGGCTATTACATTCTAAAAAATGGCAAGAGTTCTTCACTTGCTTATTACGATCCATTGACCGATTCTTTGCATCGAGTAGAAAAGGAATACACTTCTGGCATTAAACCAAAGAATGCTGAACAGGCATTTGCGATCCATGCTTTGATGAACAACAACATAAAATTGGTCGCTTTACAGGGCGTTGCCGGAACGGGTAAAACCTTGTTGGCACTAGCGGCGGCATTGGAACAACAGAAATTGTTTCAACAGATCATTCTAGCGCGACCATTGGTTCCGCTTTCCAATAAAGAGATCGGATTTTTGCCGGGCGATGCGAAAGACAAGATCAGTCCGTATATGGAACCTTTGTGGGACAATTTGAAATTCATCAAATCGCAATTCGGAGAGAATGAGAAAAAGCACAAAGCGATCGTAGAAATGGAGGAAAGCGGCCGCATTTTGATCACTCCACTTGCCTTCATTCGCGGTAGAAGTTTGTCGAATATCTTATTCATCGTAGACGAAGCACAAAACTTAACACCTCACGAAGTAAAAACAATCATCACACGTGCGGGGGAAGGAACGAAGATCGTATTCACGGGAGATGTACATCAGATCGATACGCCTTACTTGGACGAATACAGTAACGGTTTGGCTTACCTCATCGATAAATTGAAAGGACAGCCATTGTTTGCGCATGTGAAATTGGAGAAAGGAGAGCGTTCGGAATTGGCGAACTTGGCGAATGAGTTGTTGTAGGGGTGTGAAATTTTTGGAAAAATGTGAAATTTCGGACTAGCGTTCGGGAATTCCCGAATTCCC
>CAYRVL010000044.1:0-22012 GCA_964427665.1 uncultured Fluviicola sp.
CGATCAATTTTTCCTTTGCTTAATTTCGACTCTTTGTAGATTTTACTCAACGTTGCCGGTTCGTATTTACCTATAGTTCGCAACAAAGCAGTTTCCTCTTCGCCGATTCGCTCCGGTTCCTTTTGAAATTTGTTGAGCTTCCACACATTCAGTAAGATTTTGTTCGCCAGAAGTGTGTGATCTTTTCGACGCACATACGCACGCCATCTACCCTCGTCATCACGAGCCATCACCGGTCTGTTTGGACTAGGATCCACATGAATTTCTAAAACCAATTTCATGTCTTCTTTCCACACCTTGGACGTGAATGCCAACTTGGGACTGCAATACATATCGGCCGCAGCTTCGATCATGTGGATCTCCTCACTCGGATCAACTCCGGCAATTTTTCCATTATCTTTCACACCGATCAAAAGCGATCCGCCGTCCGTATTGGCAAATGCACACAATGTTCGCGCAATTTTACGGGCATCGGATATGGCGAATTTAAAGTCCAACCTCTGGTGTTCACCTTGTGCAATCAGTTCTTTTACGTTTTCCATGATCTTGAAAACTTTGCAATCATTCGTTCCAGATCGACCAAGCTTTTAATGCTTGCTCTTTCAGCATGCTCGCACCATTCAAAGTAGTAGCTCCTGCATTTTTAGCGCGATTCAAAAATTCTGTTTCTGCGGGATTATAGATCAGATCGATCACTAAATGATCTGCTGTCAGGGCTTCGAATGGAATTTGAGGGTAAGTTGTCGTATCCGGAAACATGCCTACTGGCGTTGTATTCACGATCACTTTACACGCGCGGATCATGTGTTCATTTACATCTGAATAAGCAAAAACCTTTGCTCCTTTGGCCTCCCTGGAAACAAACAAGACATCCAAACCGATCTGCTGGAACACGTATGCGACCGCTTTCGATGCGCCACCTGTTCCTAAAATCAATACTCGTTCATGCTGACTCGTCAAAAAAGGCTTGATTGATTGCTGGAAACCAAAAGCATCTGTGTTATATCCTGTAGCTTTTCCGGCACTTATCTTTACGGTGTTCACCGCACCGATCTGTGCGGCCTCCGGACTCAATTCATCCAAATAAGGAATGATCGCTTCCTTGTACGGAATAGTCACATTAAAACCGTCCAATTTTCCATCCATTAAGGATTTGACATCCTCGATCTGTGCCAGCTCAAAATTGGAGTAATCTGCAAGAATGCCATTTTTTGCAAAGAGCTCAGCAAAGAAGTCCTTGGAAAATGAATGTCCCAGTTTCGCGCCGATCAATCCGTAATGTTTCATTTCTTGGCAAATCTGGATTTAGCATACGAGATGATCATTGGTAGTACGGAAATAAAGACGATCAACAGAACAACCTTTTCGTTGTTGTCGCGAATCCATTGAATACCTCCTAGAAAATAGCCCGCGAGCGTCATTGAGAAGATCCACAAGAATCCGCCCATGATATCAAAGGTCAAAAACTTGCGGTATTGCATTTTTCCTACCCCCGCAGCGAAAGGCGTAAATGTCCGTACGATCGGTACAAAACGAGCCATGATTATTGCGAAGACACCGCGTTTTTCAAAAAATGCTTCCGTTTTTTCGAGATATGCTTCTTTCACCAATTGACGACCGCGAATCTTCCAGTTGAATACGCGCAGTCCGACTGTACGCCCTACCCAGTAATTGATATTGTCTCCGAGAATCGCCGCTACGACTAAAGACGACAGCAAGATCGACAGATCCAACTCACCTGATGCAGCAAACAAACCGGCGGTGAACAACAACGAATCTCCCGGCAAAAAAGGCATGATCACCAAACCGGTCTCGATGAAGATCACCAAAAAAAGCACGGTATAAACGGCAGTCCCGTACTCTTGAACGATCCACTGAAAATCCAGGTCGATCAGGTGTTTAAATAATTCTATCATAGCTATTAATACATTTCAAAATTAGGATGCTCTTGCGCATACCAATCGGAAATGCCTCCATCCAAAATGAATACTTGTTCAAAACCAAACTCTGTCTCCAGTAAATTGGCCACTGCTTCCGCACGTCGACCGGTTTTACAGACGATCACATAGGCATTTTCCGGTTGAAGTAAGCTCGCTTTTTCGGTGATCTCGTGCATGGGAATGTGTTTCCCTCCCATTTCGCATATGGCTACTTCCCACGGTTCGCGAACATCGATAATTTCGACAGAACCACGATCTAACATTTGCTTGCAGTCTTGAACAGAAATTTTTTGCATTTCAACAGATTTGTCGCAAAAGTAGCATAATGACGAATGTACCTGACTAAAAAATCGACTCAGGATTGAACTTTTACTGATAATCCCATCACAAAAGTTGCTACCAATTCATTGTGATCATTGTATGCATTCACTTGAACATGATCCGTTACACGTTCTCCAGCTTCGTGGCTTTTCCGTATCATTTCCCGGATCTTCTCCAGTTCCTCACATACAAATCGCACATCGGTTTCTGCACGCTTCACGAAATTGGCCTCCATGGAAGCAAACGCAAATGAAAATTGCAAATTACGTTGCTTGCACAGGTAAAACACAGGTAGTCCTGCTACCACATCCGCACCCACGGCCAATGCACCGAAGTACATGCTTTTTAAGTGATTCTTAGTACGACGACTCAAACGAATGCGCACTGCACAACGCTGATCATTCATTTCCAGAATGCGTGGACGCACAAAAGCCAGCATCGGAATCTGAAACCAGCCCATGAATCGCAACAACCACTGCCATTTTCGCAAAGTCATCGTTTTAAGATCCTTGAGTTAAAGATCGAATGATCTCCTGCACCGAACGAACAGCATGCACGTGTTCGATACTTGGTCCGGCACACCAAACTGATTTATACGTCGCCCCAAAAGCCGCATTTTTCAATGCCTTCATTCCTTTGTAAAAGGTAAGTGCTTTCACCCATTTCTTCAAGCGTTTATTCTTATTCAGAACGCGCTCGATCCAATTTTGCTCCGTTCCGATCTGCTTAACGTATGGTGTTTGAATAACGGTACAAGGAGTTCCGGAAAGTTTGGTAGTTAATACAATATCTTTTGCTCCATAATCAACGCATGCTTGCTTGTATTCCTGAGAAACATCCGCCTCTTCAGACGCGATGAACACCGAACCGATCGAAAAACCATCTGCTCCGTAAGACGCCATTTCTTGAAGATCTGCATAACATCCCACTCCACCGGCAGAGATCACGGGAACAGAACAAACAGCCTTGATGGATGCGATCAAGGTTTTAGGGTCCAAATTCCCCGCATGTCCACCTGCTTGGTTGTTTACGGCAATCACCGCATCTGCACCTAAATCAGCTACTTTTTTTGCGTAAACGGCATCGGTTACATCGCACAAAACTTTGATGCCAACTTGATGTGCCTGCTCAATGACTTTTTTTGGCGAACCCAGTGAGGTTATGATAAAATCTACCTGCTCCTCACAGATCACTTGGAGTTGGTCTTCCATCAAGAAATTCGATGCATTGACGATCAAATTGATTCCAATGGGTCCGGATGTCTCTGCCTTCATGCGCTTAATTCCTGCACGCAATTCATCCACGGTTCGGTAATTCAATGCCGGGATCGCTGCTGCAATACCGTTTTTCGTTGCTGCTATGAGCATTTTTTCATTGGACACCAAGAACATCGGAGCCATAATGATCGGATATTGAATCCCCAGTAGTTGACACAACGGATAAGCCTCCCAAGATTTTATTTGCATCGAATTTTATCTTTAAAGAACAAAAATAGGTCAATTTGACCATATTAGTCTCTCTGAAATACTGGATTAGGAATTAAATCTGGTTAAATTAGAGCACTTGAAAAAAGCTTGCTATGAAAATTTATTTGATCCTTGTAACTTGTTTTCTTACATCGCTGTTACAAGCACAGTCGCAATGGGCTTCTGAAGTGATTTCCGTTTCTTCAACGCTTTCGAACAGATCCAAACAACAATATGCCCCTGAACAGGTGCTTGGTAAACCAGACCGACTTCCATTCCCCGGAAACGCTACGAACGCTTGGTCTCCCGGTTCTGACGATGGCGGAGTAGAATATATTCATGTTGCTTTTAGCAAAGCACAAACGATCCAGCAAATTGCCATCGCTGAAAACAATGCCCCCGGTGCGATCACTAAGATCACGGTCTTTGATTCATTGAATAAAAGTGCGGTTGTTTATGAAAATCCAAACCCAAGTGCAACTGGGGAATTGGGACGGATGTTTTATGCTTTTTTTCAACCGACCGTATTCAAAGTAAAATCCGTAAAAGTAGAACTCAATACAGCTGCAGTTCCCGGTTCAAATCAAATCGATGCAATCGGCATATCCTCTGCAAAAGACAGTTTAAAGGCACAGATCAATTTGGCTCAACAACCAAAAGAAAATCCCAAGATCGAAAACCTGGGTACAGCCATCAATTCCAAAACGGATGATCTCTGTCCGGTTATTTCCCCGGATGGAAAAACACTGTATTACACCCGTCAGGGACACCCAGAAAACATTCCTCCGGTAACCAATCAAGATATTTGGCAGGCAGCAATCAATCCAGACAATACGTTTTCACCGGCGGTAAACATCGGAGCGCCACTGAACAACAAGGACAACTCCAGTTTGTGTTCCATTACACCCGACGGACAGCGCGCTTTATTACTGAATGTCTATCATCCGGATGGCAGCATGGAAAAAGGAGTATCTATTGCGCAAAAGGATGGACAAAATTGGGGATTCCCACAAAAAGTGAACATTCCAAATTTTTATAATGACAACATGTACGGTGAGTACTGTTTATCGAATAGTGGAAAAGTACTGCTCATGACCTTGGAACGCAAGGATTCTGAAGGCTCCAAAGACATTTATGTGTCCTTTCAAAACGATGCGGGCGAATGGAGTGAACCTTTACATACCGGAAACGTTATCAATACACCGGAAAGCGAAGCATCACCGTTCTTGAGCGCTGATGAACGCACGCTTTACTTTGCAACACGCGGGTTCAGTGGTTACGGAAAAAATGATTTTTACATGACACGTCGATTGGATGAAAGCTGGACGAAATGGTCGGAACCACAGAATTTGGGACCATTTATCAACACTCCAGAATGGGAAGGATACCTGAGTATTCCTGCCAGTGGAAATTTTGCCTATTTCGTTTCTTATTCTAATTCGATGGGAGCCTCCGATATTTTTCGCATTTCGCTTCCGGACAATTTAAGACCTACACCGGTGACCTTATTGAGTGGTCGGGTACTGCACAAAAGAACAAATGAACCTTTACATGCCAAGATCACCTATAAGAACCTAACTACCGGAAAAACGTTCGGTGAAGCATTTTCCGATTCGATAAATGGTTCGTTCATGGTTTCCTTACCAGCTGGTTTTAAGTACGCCGTTTATGCTGAAAAGGATGATTTTTACCCGCAAACAGAAGTAATCGACCTCACAAAACTAAAAAGCTATCAGGAAGTCAGTAAAACCCTGTTGATGGAACCACTGACGGTGGGATCTACGGCGCGTTTGAACAACGTTTTCTTCGATTTTAATAAAGCGAGTTTGAAACAAGAATCAATGGTTGAGTTGAACATTTTGATTCAACTGATGCAATCGAAACCTGGTATGAAGGTGACGATCCAAGGACATACTGACGATGTTGGAGACAATGCGTACAACCTTGATCTGAGCAAAAAACGAGCGAAAACCGTTCGGGATTATCTGATTTCGAAAGGAATTGCTGCAGACCGCATACGTTCAGAAGGATATGGCGAAACACGACCAGTACAAAAGGGTACGGATGAGATCAGTCGTCAAATGAATCGTCGAGTAGAATTTGAAATACTAGCTTTGTAGTATGAATGAAACAACAAAAGCCTGGATACATGCATTGCGACTACGCACGTTACCACTGAGTATTGCAGGGATCGTTTGCGGAAGTTTTTTTGCCTTACATACCGGACATTGGAACGGATCGATCTTCACGCTGGCTATTTCCACGACCCTTTTGTTCCAGATCCTATCGAATTTAGCGAATGACCTTGGTGATTCCCTGAAAGGCGCCGACAATGAAAATCGTATTGGCCCCACTCGAGCCGTACAATCCGGGATCATCACGAAGAATCAAATGAAAGCCGCCGTAGTCATCACTGCTGTATTATCATTGATCAGTGCTGTTGCCTTGATCTTAGTTTCCCGTGATCAACTGGATCAACGCCTTATGATCTTTTACGGAGTTCTCGCGCTGGCTTGCATCGTTGCTGCAATCACCTACACCGTAGGAAAAAAGGCTTACGGTTATCAGGGCTTGGGTGACATTTTTGTATTTCTTTTCTTTGGATTTGTCAGTGTTATGGGCGTTTATCCGCTATTCAGCGGAGAGTTACCCACGAACCTGGTATTACCTGCCATCACCATTGGCGCTTTCAGTACAGCTGTGCTGAATCTCAATAACATGCGTGATTTTGAAAATGATGCGCAGGTTGGAAAACGCACCCTGGTGGTAAAATTAGGACTTCAAAAGGCCAAAATGCATCACAGTGGTCTCCTTGCAATAGGCATGATCAGCTGGATCCTTTTTCTTGTTTTGCATGAACAATGGTGGGCGATGATCTCCTTCCTACCATTTATCTTGCTATTCAAGCACCTCGTTTTCGTCTGGAAGAACAATACACCAAAAGCATTTGACCCGCATTTGAAACTCGTTGCACTTTCCACTTTTTTCGTTGCTGCCTTATTCGCTGTCGGAACTTCAATTGACTCATGGAATTAAACGCCGCTTTCTTTTCTGAACTTCGATTCAGTTACGAAGCTCATACCTTGCACTTCAAACAATCTGCCGGAACCAGTCGAGGTGTACTTACCACCAAGAAATGTTGGATCTTGAAAGCAGAATATCGCGATAAAACAGGATTGGGCGAATGTTCAGTTATTCCCGGACTTTCACCTGATTATCAAGACGACAGTCAATATGAATCCATGCTCGATCAATTAGTGAACGATCCGCAACATTACTTGTTTCACCCGCAGAAATTAAACGATTATCCGTCTATTCTATTTGGCTTGGAAACAGCGATCCTCGATCTCATGAACGGAGGAAACGGCATTTTGTTCCCCGGAGATTTTACAGAGGGTCGATTTGGTATTCCAATCAATGGACTCGTTTGGATGGGGGAATCGACTTTCATGCAGGAACAGATCGAAGCAAAATTGAAAGACGGATACCGCTGCATTAAAATGAAGGTTGGCGCCATCGATTTTGAGGAAGAAGTGCGTCTGCTTCGTTCTATCCGACAGCGCTATTCGCAAGCGGAAATCACCTTGCGCGTAGATGCAAATGGTGCTTTCAACGCGGATGAAGCACCTGAAAAATTGCGCCGTCTTGCTGAATTAGATATACACAGTATTGAACAACCGCTTGCTGCCGGAAAAAACGAGGAACTTCGTCAATTATGTGCACGAACGCCGTTGCCCATTGCACTGGACGAAAGTTTGATCGGCATAAACTCGCTTGCTGAAAAACAAGCCTTGTTGAAGCAGATCCAACCTCAATACATTATCCTTAAACCGAGTTTACATGGTGGTTTGAAGGGAACGCGTGAATGGATCCAGATCGCTGATCACATGAAAATTCCGTATTGGATCACCTCTGCTTTGGAAAGCAATATTGGTTTGAATGCCATTGCCCAATTTACTGCAACCTTAAATCCAACCTTACCGCAAGGATTGGGCACCGGCGGATTATTCGTGGAGAATTTCCCGAGCAATTTGATCATCCGCAACGGTTTTCTCTATTTCGAAAAGGTCTAAAAAAAACACGTCTTTAAAATCCAACTACCTATCTGCGACGTAAGTGTGAAAAAACACGCTTATGAAACGCTTTTTTAAACGTACGGCTAAAATTCTTGGAATATCCATTCTTTTTGTCGTGTTCTCAGCCTTTATTTGGGCAAATTGGGAAGCTCCCGGGCCGGGAATGCGCGCACCCGTTGTTGATTTCTTACAGTACGACATTTCCAACCTTTCTATAGCGAAACGCGAGCCACTGTTACACACTTTGCGCAAAACATCCGGCGTAAATGGTGTAACATTTAACCCAAATAGTAAGATCCTGGTAGTTTCCTACTTCGTATCTGAAACATCTCGCTCGACAATTGAATCTATCGCTGCCAAGCAGTATTCCTATAGCTTCCGCGAAAAGATATTTATCCAATCAGGTCCGCGCTGTCCCGTTGATGTGGCATGGATCTCACGCGTAAAGAAGACCTTGTGTTTTCGCGACTAACATGGCTCAATTTTAAAACTCATATACTATGAAAAAAGCAACATTTAGCATGCTCGCTGGAGCCTTGGCAATCGGATTGTTGGCAACCAGCTGTAAGAAGGACGAAGAAACTCCGACACCTACTCCCACACCTACTCCATCCCTGTACACGCGTTTGGGTGGTGACGTAGCGATCACGGCAGTGACCGATCAGTTTATTCAAAACGTTTTGGCCGATCCAACGATCGCAGATAATTTTGCGGCAACAGGAGCTGATCCCTACCGTTTTCAGCTGTTTCGTGAACGATTGATCGATCAATTGTGCGATGCTACCGGTGGACCATACACCTACAAAGGAGCAAATATGTATGATGCCCATGATGGTATGAACATCACAGACGCAGAATTTGGGGCGCTCGTGAACGCGCTTGTTGCGGCCTTGGATCAGTTTCAAGTTCCAGCCGCCGAGAAAAACGAATTGCTTGGAATTTTAGGTCCAATGCAAACCGACATCGTCGGACATTAATTTTATTAGATCAAATTGAGCTGATCCCGTTCCGACAGGACGGGATCTTTTGTTTCCCAAGAACATCACAAAAAAAATGTAAAACTTTTCCTGCTCGGCCTGTATCAAACGTGCTATTCCGATAATCCTTCGTAAATTCGTATTCACCCGAAAACAGGGGAGAATTTTACGCCTATGAGTAATCGCATTACCACGCTTTTTGGCATTGATCTGCCGATAATTCAAGCCGGAATGATCTGGTGTTCAGGATGGGAATTAGCCAGTGCCGTTTCGAATGCTGGCGGACTTGGAATCATCGGATCCGGATCCATGTATCCGAATATCTTAGAAGAACACATTCAAAAATGTCAGGCAGCTACCAGAAAACCCTTCGCGGTGAATTTACCCATGCTTTACCCGAATATCGAAGAGCACATCCAAACGATCATCAAGTACAAAGTTCCCATTGTGTTTACATCGGCAGGAAACCCGAAAACCTACACGGCTCGGTTGAAAGAACATGACATTAAAGTCGTTCATGTTGTCTCCTCCGTAAAATTCGCCAAAAAAGCGGAAGAAGCCGGCGTGGATGCTGTGGTCGCAGAGGGTTTTGAAGCAGGCGGACACAATGGACGGGATGAAACCACTACATTTTGTTTGATTCCCATGGTACGTGACGCCATTTCGATTCCGTTGATTGCTGCCGGAGGAATTGGAACCGGTCGTGGCATGCTAGCAGCAATGACACTAGGTGCCGATGGTGTTCAGATCGGATCGCGATTCATCGCAACACCCGAATCTTCTGCACATCAAAATTTCAAAGATGTGATCATCCAGAGTGAGGAAGGTGATACGATGCTTACGCTGAAAGAACTTACCCCGGTTCGCTTGATCAAAAACGAATTCTACAAAAAAGTAGAAAACGCCTACCAAAAGGGTGCTTCAACAGAAGATCTTACCGCACTCTTAGGTCGAGGACGTGCCAAAAAAGGCATGTTTGAAGGGGATCTTATAGAGGGAGAACTGGAAGTGGGACAAATTGCAGGACTGATCCGAAGCATCAAACCTGCTGCAGAAGTTGTTCAAGAAATTATAGACGAATACCGAATGGCTTTGAATGAGCGTTCGGATGAAAAATATCAATTCTAATGATTGCATTCAATCGGTTCAAATTGGCCAATGGGCTAACGGTTCTACATCACTTCGATGCTACGACTCCCATGGTTGTTGTCAACACCTTGTACGATGTAGGGGCACGTGACGAATCTGAAGACAAAACAGGTTTTGCTCATTTATTCGAGCACTTGATGTTCGGCGGTTCCAAACACATTCCTGATTTTGATGCTCCGTTGCAACGGGCAGGTGGAGAAAGCAATGCTTTTACATCGAACGACATTACCAACTATTACGACGTGTTACCGGTTCAGAATATTGAAACCGCCTTGTGGTTAGAAAGCGATCGCATGTTGAGTTTGGCCTTTACACCAAAAAGTCTGGAAGTTCAGCGCAACGTAGTGATCGAAGAATTCAAACAACGCTATCTGAATCAACCTTACGGGGATGTTTGGCTTGAGTTGAGACCACTCGCTTACACAACGCATCCCTACAAGTGGGCAACCATCGGCAAAGAGATCAGTCACATCGAACAAGCTACCATGGATGACGTAAAATCTTTTTTCAAAGAACATTACCATCCTGCGAATGCTATTCTTTGTATCGCCGGTAATATTGAATTGGAAAAAACAAAAGAACTTGTGGAAAAATGGTACGGAGATATTCCGTCTTCCTTAAAGCCGGAGCGCATGCTTCCAAAGGAACCTGAACAGACTGTTTTTCGTGAGAAAACGATCGAACGCAATGTTCCAAACAATGCTTTTTATTACGCATTCAAAATGCCGGAACGCAGAAGTTTTGAATACTACGTAACAGATATCTTATCCGATGCGCTCGGGCGTGAAAAATCATCCCGTTTGTATGCGAAATTGAAAAAAGAATTACAGTTGGTCACAAGTATCAATGCATACATCACCGGTTCAATGGACGAGGGATTGCTGATCATTGATGGAAAATTAGCTGATGGTGTGACCTTTGATCAATTGGACGAGGCTCTTTGGTCAGAACTCGAGATCCTGCGCTCCACGTCCATGTCGGATGCTGAATCGCAAAAATTACTCAACAAGATCCGCACGGTCAAAGAATTCCAGGAACAAGGATTATTGAACCGCGCCATGAATCTGTGTTTGTACGAATTGTTGGGTGACGCAAATGGGGTGAATGAAGAAAATGATCTGTACCAGCAAATCACTGCTGAACACATTCAAAAGATCGCCCAAATCGTATTGCGCAAAGAGAACTGCTCCTTGTTGCGCGTTAAAGCCATTTAATATGACGAATAGAAGTAAACAACCGGCAATCTTGCCAGTAGAACATATTGCGTTTGTAAAACCGACACAATTCGATGTCACCGAAAAAGTAAAGTTGTTGTGGATGAAAAACGTGCCGAACGACACGGTGCGTTTAGACTTGTTCTTTGATGCCGGAATTACCAGACAGCAGCAAAGTATCCCCTCCATCGTCCATAGCTTGCTTTTCTCCGGAACGAATGAATTCAGCTCCGTTGAGATCCACGAAAAAATTGATGCATTCGGTGGATTTTTAGACACGGATATTTCTTTTGAAACTGCGGTGGTAAGCATCTATTGCTTGCGCGAACATATCTTACCTATTTCACAGATTGTATCGGACGCCATCAATGGCCTTTCATTTCGAGAAAACGAAGTGGAAGACAACTTGCGTTCCATGAAACAGCAGTATTTGGTAAATCAACAAAAAGTAAAATCCGTTGCCCAGCAGCAATTCCGCAAGAAGATGTTTGCTTCGAGCGAGGCGTATGCACATGTTGCCGACGTTACGCACTTCGAGCAGGCCGAGATCACTGCCTACAAAAAGTTTTGGAAAGAACATTACCTGAACGGACTCACCCGCATCACACTTGTAGGAGATCTGGATACCGACACTGTGGATGCGTTGATCGATCTGTTTGGAAAGTGGTCCATGGATGACACCCCCAAATTTGAAGGGAATTTCCTGCCGGAGATCGGTCGTTTTGATTTCCCAAAAGAAGATGCCTTGCAAACTGCAATTCGCATGGGACGTTTCTTGTTCAAGAAAGATCATCCCGATTATCCGGAATTTCAGGTATTGAACACCATTTTGGGAGATTATTTTGGTTCCAGATTGATGTCGAACATCCGCGAGGACAAAGGATATACTTACGGGATCGGTACCGCGTTTTTGGAACTGCACGAGAACGGTTATTTCGTTGTTGTGACTGAAGTAGGAAAGGATGTGTGTGAAAACACCCTGAATGAGATCCGTTACGAATTCAACCGCCTACAAACGGAACTGGTTCCGGATGATGAGTTGGAATTAGTTAAAAATTATATGCTGGGACAAATATTGAAAAGTGCGGATGGTCCTTATGCCATGTTGGATCTTTTCAACAGTGTAGATATGTATGGTTTGACCTTAGATTTTTACGACAACGCGATAGCTAAAGTTCGTGCCATCACACCGGAACGCATTCAGGAATTGGCGCAGCAGTATTTAAAATGGGAAGATTACCTGATTATTACTGCAGGTTAATGAAACAACCCTTGCCTAAATTTTGCGTTTTAGAATAAAATCTTCAGAAAATCGTTTGTTAACTATGCGTACGCTGATCGTGATGTCCATTTTTCTGCTTTTGAGTTTGCGCTCAATGGCTACCCATGTGATGGGCGGCGAGTTGACATGGACATGCAACGGCAACGGTTACGTGTTTGAACTGGTTTTCTACCGCGATTGCAATGGTGCAGATGTCAACTCGATCAGTGAAGACGTACAAGTTTGGGGACATCCAACGGTGACACAGTTTCAGGTATTCTTTGTAAACAGAACGGATATTTCTCCTTCCTGCACCCCAGTGGCTGGCGGTCCGACTCCTTTTCTTTGCGGTAACGGAGCAAATGCAGGAAATGGTGTTGGTGCTATAGAACGCGTGGTTTACCGATCTAATTCGATCGTGCTGCCAGGTATTCCTCCTGCTGCAGGTTGGCATTTTACCTACGAGAATTTTTCCAGAAGTGGCAGTATTACCAATTTGCAGAATCCGAGTAATTACGGAATAACCATTAGCGCTTCCATGTTCGCCCCACCAAACGCTGCAGATGGTGTGTGTATGGACAATTCTCCGGTATTTTTGCAAGCACCATACTTAGTTGCTTGTCAAGGAGATGCATATGAATACAATCCACATCCGGTAGACCCAGACCGCGATTCAGTCGTACTTTCGTTTGGTGTTCCGTTGGATCATTTTACGAGCGGTTCATTCAATCCTCCGGTAAATCCAGTTCCCGTTCCTTTTGAGAGCGGATTTTCCTTTTCTAACCCCACTCCGGACGCTGCTTTCGGCGCAGGCAATATTCCTGCGACTCTGGATCCACTAACCGGGAATTTAACCTTTACAAGTAGCATCACAGGAAGTTTTGTTGTGAAGATCGTGGCCCACAGTTATCGCAATGGCGTACTTATTGGTCGTGTGGAGCGCGAAATGCAACTGATCATTGTCAATTGCGCAGGTACAAATACTGCACCCGTGGTAAACGGTCCATTTGCAGGAGCCTTTGAAACAACTGTAACGGCTGGTGCATTGGTCAACTTTACCTTAACCGCTAATGATCCTGAAGTGCTGCAAGATGGGAGTCCGCAAACGAATATACTGAGCGCCACCGGCGTTCAATTCGGGACCAACTTCACCAGTACCAGTGGATGTTCATTACCTCCGTGCGCCACACTGAATGCAACACCCTTAATTACCGGGATACAAGGCGCAAGCACACAGTTTTCGTGGCAGACCGACTGTGATCATTTGGTGGATGCAGCAGGCAATGTATTGAATGAAGTACCATACACTTTTGTGTTCAAAGTGCAAGATGACTTTTGCCCAATCCCAAAGGTAACTTACAAAACAATCACGATCCGCGTACAAAATCCGGGAATTATTCCGGCCAGTACTATTAACTGTATACATACTGAAACTAACGGTGATCTCACTGTAACCTGGGATCCTGTAAACGATCCGTTCGGAACTTTCACCGGATTAGAACTGTATTCACTACAAGGTGGTTTGATCGGCACCTATCCGATCGGAACGACCAGCGTCACCATTCCTGCTCCGGGTAGCGACTTGGATCTGTACACCGCAGTGGTTTCCGGATGTAATGGCAATGCCCGTCGTTACAGCGATACGGTGCGAAATGTTCATTTAACCTTGTTCAACCCGGCGAACGGAACAGCGCAATTAAGTTGGAACTTACCGGCAGACATGCCACTACCCGGAATGGACAATTTTGCAACAATTCTGCGCGAATATCCGACCGGAACTTGGACAACGATTGGAAGCGTGCCGTATGGCGTAATCAATTTTACAGATACGATCGATATTTGTGAGGCCGTGATTAATTACCAGATCGTGTATACTACGCCGAATTGTGTTTGGAATTCTAATATCGACGGTGAATTGTTGGAAGATATGATGACACCGGATATACCGGTTATCACCGCTGTTAGCGTGGACACGCTGACTGGAGCACTCACGATCACCTGGAATCAAAATGGTCAGCCCGATACCTACGGATATGTGATCTATCAAGAAGATGCCAACGGATTCATTGTAGAGATCGATACTGCTTGGGGAGTTGGTGTAACAAGTTACACACTGCCGGGAACTGTCAATGGTCCGTTAACCTTTTCGGTGGCTGCGTTCGACTCCTGTTTCACAGACCTGATCCCGCCAACGTATCAAACTTCTGCCAAAGCCCCGCTGCACACGTCAATGTTCGCCTCTTCCTCCGTTAATATATGTAACGGCAAGACAGTCTTAAACTGGACAGCTTATGAAGGTTGGGAGACTTCATTAACCGGATATACGGTATTCATGCGCACGAACGGAGGGAATTGGATAAACGCCGGAGACTTTGACGGCACAAACGCTGCATTTGAATTGGATCCACTGAAAACCTACTGTTTTGCCGTTCGCGCAAATCACATGGATGGATTTGAAGCTTTTGCACCGGTTGTTTGTTTTTATTTGAATGCTCCGCCCCCACCGGCAGTTCACTACCTGCGTGTTGCCTCAGTAGGTGGATCGGGAGTTGACCTCCGTCACGAGATCGCCACCGGCACCAATGTCACAGCAGTTCGTTTTCAACGCAGAAATCCACTGACAGGTCAATTTGAAACCTTGGGTGATGTACCGGCGACAAGTCCAACCCTCACCTATCGCGACGAAAACGTACAAGTAGATTACCAAAGCTATGAGTACCGTGCGATCGTCATCGATTCATGCGGTGGAGAAGGCAGCGTTTCCAATTATGCCCGGACGATCCTTTTACAAGTTGAAACTGATCAAACTTCATTGATCAACTTCATCAATTGGTCGGCCTATGGTGATTATGCCGGAGGCGTGTTGCGTTATTACCTGTTCCGTTCCGTTGACGCGGTAGCTCCAGGAAGTCCGTTGGCCGTTTTAGATCCAGATCAACGCCACTATGAAGATGCAGTGGGAGATTTGGGTTACACCACCGGACGATTTTGCTATTGGGTAGTAGCAGAAGAAGCAACGAATTTTCTCGGGATTCAGGAGTATAGTACCTCGAATGAAGATTGCGGTGTGATCGATCCGTTGGTTTATATTCCGAATGCCTTTACCCCGGACGGAGCCAATCCTATTTTCAAACCGGTGATCTCTTTTCATGATGTAAGCGACTTCGAATTCTCGGTTGTTGATCGCTGGGGACAAGTGGTTTTCCAATCTACAGATCCTAACCTTGGATGGGATGGAACACATCGTCTGCGCAACGAAACTGTACCTGTAGGCGTTTATTGCTACGTCGTTCGCGTAGTTGATGGTAATAATCAGGAGTATTATTTCCGAGGGACTGTGACCGTTGTTCGCTAAGAAATTCGTCCATATTCATTACTTTTAGGCATGCTTAGTAATTGGATCAGATCGGTTCACAAAGGAATTTTTTGGTTAAAATCGCATTTGACCCCTCGTCAGTTCTTACTGTTATCAGCAGTTATAGTTGGTATTTCGGCTGCAGGGGCTGTTGTATTATTAAAATCCTTTGCTCATTGGGTATACGTTTTTGCCGGTGATCTGCACCAACGGGTTCATTTCCCTTTTTTAAATGTGATCTTGCCGGTCATTGGGATAGTTCTAACGGTATTTATTGTAAAGCGCGTTCTTAATGGCAAGCTGGAAAAAGGCACATGGCGAATCGTTTATGCCATTCGTCATCGGAATTCCTTGATGCCGCGTGCCCAGATGTATGCGCAAGCCATAACATCGTCCATAACAGTTGGATTTGGTGGCTCGGCAGGATTAGAGAGTCCGGTAACGATCACAGGCGCTGCGTTTGGGTCTAATTATGCCCACAGTTATCGCCTCAGTAAAAAAGATCGCACCTTACTGTTAGCTTGTGGCGTCGCTGCTGCTATCGGAGCAGCGTTTAACGCTCCAATTGCCGGTGTGCTGTTCACGATGGAAGTTCTTTTGGCGGATGTCGGAATCACGGCTTTTATCCCATTGATGCTGGCTGCGGCGAGTGGATCTATTCTGTCAACAATTTTGCTGAGTCCGAATATCATTTTGTCCTTCGATAAGATCCAGGCCATACAAGTCACAAATATTCCGTTTTACATGATTCTTGGAGTACTTTGTGGCTTCATTTCGGTGTATCATTTACGGATGTTCAATCGCGTTGAGCATTTTTTGGAGCAACTCAAATGGGGAGTTTATACAAAAGCGATCATTGGCGCCACGGTCTTGTCTGGTTTGATCATCGTGTTCCCTCCTTTCTTTGGAGAAGGGATGGAGTCTATCAAGCTACTTTCACTGGAAAAACCGGAATTAGCATTAAAGAACACCTTGTTTGAAGCGCATTCATCTCCATTAATTTTTCTGATCTTTTGTGGTGCCATTATTTTCCTGAAGGCGATCGCTACTGGACTTACACTTGGTTCCGGGGGTAATGGTGGAAATTTCGCTCCTTCCCTATTCGTAGGGAGTTATACCGGATTTGCCTTTGCCTATGGCCTGAATTTAACCGGATGGATTACCCATTTACCGGTGACGAACTTTACGGTTGCCGGAATGGCTGGCGTTCTAAGCGGTTTGTTTCATGCACCATTGACAGCCATGTTTCTTATTGCTGAAATCACAGGTGGATACGAACTGTTGATCCCTTTGATGATCGTTTCCTCATTGAGTTTTGCTTTATCGAAATACTATACGCCACATTCTATGGACATGATGAAATTAGCCAGCGACGCCCCGATAACAGGCTCCTCAGAAAAAGACAAGCAGATCTTAGGTTCAATGAATCGGCAGGAAATGATGGAACAGACAGTGGTTGTTCTCAGTCCGCACGACACATTACAAACGTTTTTGGATACCGTTCTGGAAAGTCCACAAGCCATTTTTCCGGTTGTCAGGTCTGATGGGAAATTACTTGGGATGCTCTACTTAGAAGATTTACCGGATTACTTACAATTCATGCGAACAGCACCACATGCCTCGCTCGATGAATTGATGTCGCCTATTGAAGTGACCGTAGGTCCGGACGATGCACTGGAATCGGTTATGGCTTTAATGGATCGCTTTCACCTGAATTACATTCCGATCGTCTTTCACGATCAGGTAACCGGATATTATTCGAAAAACAAGATCCTAGAAAGCTACCGAAAGAACTTGGTAGATAGTTTCGTCGAGTGATCCTTATTCTGTGATCTGCAACCAATATGAACCGCCATGCCGTTCTACTCCTTCCAAATTCGGGTGAGACCAAAACGGTAGGAGCATCGCACTGAGTTCCTTGTCCTCTGACACGAAATAATTCGGGAAGATGGTTCGGTATTTTTTCGGATTAGCCAGCAAGAAAAATGCGAGACCGTACTGTTCGGTGTAAAACCTGTCACACATGAACTGTGGATAATCGTATGGCAAATAAATGTCATGGATGTGCACGATCACTCCAGGTTTCAGGTTTGGCAGAATCTCCATAAAAAACACCATTGCATCTGAATTCGGTAAAATGCGGTGCGAATTATCGATGAACAAAATATCACCGCTTTCCAAATCGATCAGGTTCGTGTAATCAATATTTTCGAAGGGTTGACGGATCACAACATCTGCCAAATGATCGATCTCTGCACGCGGCATGGGGTCAATAGAAACGATCTGTGTATTCAATCCCAATTCACGTTTAGCTTTCGCTGCAACTTTCGTGGAATTTCCGGAACCAACTTCTACGTACTTGTTCGGTTTGTATTTCGCCAACATGCCATAGATCGCGACGATATCCAATCCCGGTAAAAACCCATTATTCCAAGCAGGTTGCGTTGCATCGGGTTCTTGTCCCGTTTTTTTAATTCCGTGAATGGCCTCCTTAAACGCTAAAGTTTCATCAATAAAAGCGGCATACAAAGCCCGGTTTTCGTTGATGATCGCATACAATTCCGGATGGGGTGGCAAGCCATGTCCGTAACGCGGTTTAAATGCCACCGCATAATCGGCATGCAAGGTTTTAAATTTCGGAGATAAAAAACGGTAAATCGACTTGATCATATTACAAAATTCCTGACAAGTTTAAGGGTTTATTCGTTATGTTGAATTTCAACGTGAAACGAATGCGTTCAGCATACGACGATCCGGAGTACGAATCCACCATTTCCTGCGACATCAAGATCGGGAAATACACCCCAAAAACGGACCCGAGTTTCATCCCCAAACCGACATTGTAAGCGGAGTAAACCTTAGTTCCCAATCCACTTTCAAACATTCCAAAATCTGCAAAAACCCCGAAGATCTTTGGTCCAACCGGCGTTTGCATCCAAAAGTTGGTGGCAAACATCCAATTAGACGTTGATCCGAAAGTGCTCGTTGAACGGAAGCCACCCCAATTATCCAAGCGTTGTTGACTCCACAGACCGTGTGTTTCCGCACGACCAAAGAAATAATCTTCCACAAATACATCTTGGCTACCGGACGCACCGGCTAAAGACATGGTGAAGTTCCCTGCATTACCGGAATTGTACATGTCAAAATTGAAGAAGGTACCACCAAAGGCACGGAACTCCATCCAGCGCTCCTTTTTAGCGCGCAAATAGCGCAAACGATAATTCATCTCGACCATTCCACGCGTCAGTTGATCGCCGTTCACCGCATTCGCCAAGTGATCGCCACGCAACTGCAATCCTATCTCGTGATCCGGGCGCTTGAATATGTAATCGTATTTAACATATCCCCCAACCAACTCGCGCTGAGATGGTCCGAAGACATCAAGTCGATACATTCCCTGTACCAAGATCTGTTGACTTACCGGGCTGGCAGCTTTCCGATTTCCGATCTTGGCAAACCAATAGGGTTGAGCGCTGACATAATATCCATCATTTCCACGCAAGATCGTATCGTTTTTAAAGGAACGAACCGAAAGTCCGAATCGCGAAACCTTCAACGATTTTGCCGGCAAGAAGCTCATACTAAAATCAGCAATACCCGAAACGCGTTTTCCACCGAAAGAATACATCGGAGCTACCAAATATTGCAGGCGATTGAATGGAATCGCATTGTTGTGGAAGGTCAAGCCCAACATGAACTTATCGTACAGGTTACTACCCAACATAGGAGTCCAGAAGACATTCGACTTGCGCACATCATTGTCACCGATCAAAAACTCTACTTTCAACGGTTCCACTTTACCAAACAATCCTTTGCGGTGCCAGTAATCATTGGCAGGGTTCATATCCGGTGTTCGATTCGAAGCATTGAGAACAACCTCATCAATTGGTTGAGAAAAGACAACTGTAGCTTCACCATTGACAGGACCCGTCCAGATCGTATCTACCGCTTTACCGGCTGCATAACTGACGATCTCAACAGGGCTATTGATCTGACCTTTATTGACCACCGTAACGGCAGTACCTTGTTTCGTCAGACGGACACTTTTCACTTTGAAATCGATATGTTTCGTTGTTTGGATCAGATCGCCAAACAACCAAGAGAGATCTTTTCCGGAAACACGTTCTAAAGTTGTCTTCAAGTCTTCCGGTTGCGGATGTTTGAACTTCCATTCCTCAAAATAGGCGTGCATGCATTGATCGAACAGTTCATCGCCCAGATATTCTTTCAAATAAGTGAACACCAATCCGGTTTTCATATACATGACAGCGCCGTAGTTGACCCCAGTGAAGTCAGCAGAATGCGTTTCGATCGGTTGATCTTCACCTAACTTAGCAATCATTTTGTACGAGATATCAGACATGTCATAGTGACTCCAATGATCAGCGTGGAACAACTCGCCGCGCACCATATCCGACATGTATTTATTATTCGGGTACTTCGTGTATATGTAACGCAATTCGTTCAAGGTATTCAAACCTTCATCCATCCATCCGTGAACGCGTTCATTCGATCCAATAATACCGTAAAACCAGTTGTGTCCCACTTCATGAACGATCACGATCTCCAATTCCATTGCAGAAGAACTGTTCCCGATTACGGTAACATTTGGATACTCCATTCCTCCTCCTGCCGAAATGGTTCCATCAACGGCCGTTACTTGGTTGTATGGGTAATCGCCATTCCAAAGCGAATAGTAATACGTACCATCATTGATGTATTCGATCGATTTCTTCCACAATCCAGCATTTCTTGGCGTAAACATGGCCCAAGAAGTTACTTTGCGTTTCGAATGCGGCAGTTCTACTTCGCCTTTCAACACCAAATAACGTTTATCGGCAAACCAAGCAAAATCATGGACATCTTTCTGTACGAAACGTATTGTCTTCATTTCTGAATCGGACGGTGGAAAGGCATTCGAGCGTTTATCTTTTTCTTTGTAAGAATCGATCGTTGCGGCCGTTTTTTGCGCCAATTCCTCCAAGAAAGCGATCTCGCTTGCAGTTTGCAGGTCACCGGTAGCTCCAACTACATAATTCTTTGGAAGCGTGATCGACACATCAAAAGTACCGTATTCAGAATAAAACTCGCCTTGAGTCAAGTAAGGCATTTGATTCCATCCATTTTTATCGTAAACAGCAGGCTTCGGGTACCATTGTGTGATTTGGTAGGATTGTCCGACGTGTCCCAAGCGGGAAATTTCACCGGATGGAATTTTAACGCGGAATGGTGTAGTGATCGTAACCCTTTGTCCGGAACGCAGCGGTTCAGGCAAATACAACTTCGCGATATCGGGATTTTCCGGATCCAATTCCCATTTCAGGGAAACACCGTTGATTTGGAAGTTCAAAGAATCTACACCGCCTTTGATCGAATCGTTTCCGAAGGTCAACAGTTGCTCACCGTCATTGTACAATTGTTTTCCTAAAGCTGTATTCCCACCGGTGTAGGCATTGGCCCACAAGTGGACATACATGAAATCCAAGGTTTGCGGAGAATTATTGACATACGTAAACTCTTCATATCCATGCAATTGATGCTTTTTATCATCCAGGCGCACTTGAATCTTATAATCCACTTGTTGTTGCCAGTAAGATTGCGACCAGCCAAAAGCTACCGATAGGAGCGTTGAATAGAACAGGAGAAAGTGCTTTTTCATTCGAGATCAATTGTATTGATTACAAATTTAATTGAAAAGTTGAGCATGAACCGGATTTCGGGCTTGAAGGATTGTTATCTCCAGTTCTTTACCTAGAGTGCTCCATTCATCACTGCGCACTTTTTGTAATGACAACGCTTCGCAGGGACGCAAAGTTAAACGTTCATATAGAAAATAGCGAAATCTTTCAAGAATTCAAAGTGTTGTTCTTCAATATGTTTCTAGTAAATTCGATTCAATCAAACACAAACTATGGGAGCATCTAAGTCACTACTAATCCCGGATTGGATCCAGGATCGCGCATTCGTTTTTGACGCATTGAGTAATTCACTGCGTTTATCCATCGTAGAACTTCTTCACGACAATCCAGGGTTACGCGCCACGGATCTTGCAAAACTACTTAAGGTCAGTGAACCTACCGTACAGCGCCATGTGGGCATCTTGGCCAAAGCAGGAATTCTTGAAAAAGTATACGAGTTCCATCACTACCGTCTTCAATTGAATCGCAGGGAGGTGATGGATTTAATTCGTCAGTTTTGACGTATTTGAAAAAACTGACAGTTGGTTAGCAAGTTTGCAAATTTGGGAAGT
>CAYRVL010000045.1:0-2559 GCA_964427665.1 uncultured Fluviicola sp.
ATTTTTTTATTGACTTTTTTGAATCAACTCACTTCCTATTGATCATCCAAACTGCCAGGATTCCTACTAGTCCACCAACAATCGTTGGCCACTCAATGCGTTCGCCTAAAATGAGGAATGAGGATAGAGCCGCACTGAAAGGAACTGTAAAAATAAAACTGCTAGCTTTCTCTGCACCGATCTTAGCAGTGGCGTAAAAGTAAACGGTGGTAGCCAAGGTTGTCGTAATGATGCTGGCAAACAACAAATTCCCCCAAAAGAGCGGTTCGGTCGAAGTCGTCAATGTGAGAATCTCGGAAATATCCGAAAATGGAAGAATGCTCAATAAAGTCACCACATACATCCACCAGGTAAAGGCAAATGGCGACCCATATTTTGAAGAACCAGCCGTAAATTTGCTCATTACTGCCCAAATCACTGCGCTTAACAGAAAAAATAAATTACCACCATCAATGAGTAAGGACATATTTTCCCAAACACGCAATAAGACGAGTCCGGCAAACACCCCCAAACTAAGTCCGATCACTTCAAATTTTCCGGGACGCTTCCAATCGATCAACATACCCAGGGCATAGGCCAGAATTGGATTCAAGGTTGTGACCAAAATACCGCCAGCTCCGGGTGCTCCCTCGTGTAATCCTTGTAGGAATGTGAAATTGTAGACAGCCATTAGCATTCCGGCTGCAATGATGAACAAGATTCCTTCGCGTTTAATGCGCAACGGTATTTTCAGTACCACCAAGAGGATCAATAAACTCAGAATCACAAATGCATAGCGAAAAACGCCCAGTGCAGTCGGACTTCCAAAATGGGTAAGTACCCCATTTGATGGCCAAGATATTCCCCAAACGACCATGCTCAAGATCATCGCCCAGGTTAATTGTTTTTGTGCTTTACTCATTGTTCGGCAAAAGTACCAAAAGGCGGATAGAACTAATAATGTTTCACAAATTGACCATTTTGGAAAAAAAGTGCGTAACTTCGATGTATGGAAAACAACGAAAACCACATCAACATCGAGCTGTCTGAAGAGATGGCAGAAGGTGTTTACTCGAATTTGGCTGTTATTACACATTCGCAAGCGGAATTTGTTACAGATTTCATTCAAATGATGCCCGGAATGCCAAAGGCAAAGGTTCGTTCGCGTGTTGTCATGTCGCCTCAAAACGCCAAGCGTCTGATGAAAGCACTTGCCGAAAATATTCACCGTTACGAGCAACAGAACGGAACAATCATTGATTCCGATTCATCCAATTTTCCACCGATGAATTTTGGTGGTCCTATGAGTCAGGCATAATGAAACAACTTCTCCTCATCGTTTTGGCTGTTTGGATCTTTATTGGATCCTTGGCGCCGAATATGCAAGGAGTACAACTCGTTAAGATTCCAAATCTGCTAGGACATGTAGAGGAGCATTTTGGTGCCGAATGGTCGGTGTCCGAATTGAAATCATTTGTTTTCGAACATTATTTCTCCAAAGATCTTCCTGCTGATGCCAAACACCAGAATTTACCTTTTAAAACACAACAGATCGCATTTTCGTTAATGATCCAACCGCTTCAGACCGCAGTTTCATTAGTACCGACAGAAACGATCGAAGATTTCACGCATTCCAAACCAGTAGTGCGTGACGAAAAATCCCTTTTATCCAGACCGACTTCGATCTGGATACCGCCTCAATTGGTTTAATCAGTCCTTGCTTGGCAAGATGCCAAAAGTCCTGCAGGGTTCCTGCATTTTAGATTAAACTATCAAGTTCATAATACATGTTAGATCGAATTATTTCGTTCTCCATATCCAACAAATTGATCGTTGGTATCGGAGTTCTGGGACTGATCATCTGGGGAGTTATTTCGTACAAGAATCTCCCGGTAGATGCTGTTCCGGATATTACAAACAACCAAGTTCAAGTAATCACGAGCGCTCCGTCTTCGGGGGCTGAAGATATTGAACGATTGGTCACGTATCCCATTGAGCAAACGATGGCTTCCATTCCGGGAATTGAAGAGATTCGTTCGTTCTCACGCTTCGGTTTATCCGTTGTAACTATCGTTTTTACCGACGATACAGATGTCTATTGGGCCAGAGATCAAGTGAATCAGCGCTTGTCTGAAGCGAAAACAGTGATACCGGCTGGAATTGGTGAGCCAACAATGGCACCGGTTTCTACCGGATTGGGTGAAATTTTCCAGTATATCATAAAACCTAAAAAAGGATACGAAAAAGAATATGACGCTACCGAATTGCGGACGATTCAGGATTGGATCGTTCGTCGCCAATTACTGGGAACACCTAGCATTGCTGATGTCTCCGGCTTTGGTGGTAAAGTGAAACAATACGAGGTGGCTGTACGTACGGCCGACCTGCAACGCTTTAACATTCATTTACAAGATCTGTTTGATGCATTGGAGAAGAACAATAGCAATACAGGAGGCTCGTATTTGACGCGTTCAGGGACCACGTATTACATCCGTTCTGAAGGATTGACGCGCTCGATTGCAGAAATCGAATCGATTCCCCTGGCGATGCATGATCAATATCCAGTTTTGGTAAAAGATG
>CAYRVL010000045.1:2659-20753 GCA_964427665.1 uncultured Fluviicola sp.
ATCGAATCGATTCCCCTGGCGATGCATGATCAATATCCAGTTTTGGTAAAAGATGTGGCTACCGTAAAGATCGGATCAGCTATTCGCTATGGGGCTTTGACTAATGCCGATAAAGGGGAAGCCGTAGGTGGGATCGTTCTCATGTTGAAAGATGCGAACGCTTCCAGTGTGATTGTGGATGTGAAAGAACGCATGGCGCAAATCGAAAAGACATTGCCTAAGGGTGTTGAGATCGAAGTGTATCTGGATCGAACGAAACTTGTAGACCGTGCGATCACCACAGTGTCAACGAACCTGATAGAAGGTGCTCTGATCGTAATTTTCATTCTGGTGTTGTTGCTCGGAAATATGCGTGCTGGATTGATCGTAGCTTCGGTCATTCCTTTAGCTATGTTGTTCGCCATTTCGATGATGAATGTCTTTGGCGTTTCCGGTAACTTGATGTCGCTCGGTGCAATTGACTTCGGATTGATCGTCGATGGTGCGGTGATCATCGTGGAAGCGACCTTACATCATTTGGTTGTCAGACGAAATAAGAATAAACTGACTCAAGATCAACTGAATCAGGAAGTGGAGCGCTCAGCGAAAAGTATTATGAAAAGTGCGGCATTCGGTGAGATCATCATCTTGATCGTTTACTTGCCCCTGTTAACGTTGGTTGGTATTGAAGGGAAAATGTTCGCACCGATGGCACAAACCGTGATCTTTGCGATCATTGGAGCATTTATCCTGTCGTTGACCTATGTTCCGATGATCTCTTCTCTTCTATTGAGTAAAAAACCGTTGAAGGAAAATACGTTTTCAGACAAGCTGGTTCGCGGGATTCAGCGAATCTACCATCCATTTTTCCTGCGAATGATCCGAGTACAGAAAGGATTGATCGTTGCTGTTATGGCCTTGTTTGTTTTTGCCGTTTGGTTATTCGGAAAGTTGGGTGCTGAATTTATTCCATCCCTGGATGAAGGTGACTTCGCAGTAGAATTGCGTGCGCCAACGGGAACATCCCTGGAAGAAACGCGAGACATCACCTTGCGAGCTGCAGCTTCTTTAAAAAAGAATTTCCCGGATGAAGTGATCACGTGTGTAGGGAAAATTGGAACTGCAGAGATTCCTACAGATCCAATGCCGATGGAGGCCTGCGATTTGATGATCATTCTGAAAGATAAACACGAATGGAAAAAAGCGCACAATCGCGATGATCTGGCAGCTTTGATGCAAGCCAAATTAGAAGAAGAGGTCCTTGGTGCTACCTATGGTTTCCAGCAACCGATCCAAATGCGTTTCAATGAAATGATGGCGGGCGCGAAACAAGATGTTGTTGTGAAAATTTATGGGGAAGATCTGAACGAATTGATGCGCTATGCCAGACAAGTTGGAGGAATTGCACAAACCATTCAGGGGGCTGCGGATATTTACGTCGAAGAAGTGACCGGTTTGCCACAGATCGTTATCCGCTATAACCGTCAGGCAATGGCACAATACGGTGTCAGTGTGGAAGATGTGAACCGCGCAGTGAATATGGGATTTGCCGGAGCTTCTGCCGGACAGGTTTACGAAGGCGAGAAGCGTTTTGACCTCGTGGTTCGTTTGGATGCAGCGAGCAGAAAGACGATGGAAGACATCCACGCGTTGACAGTGGTGAACCGCAGTGGGCAATCGATTCCGATCGGCGTGTTGGCCAAAGTGACCGAGGAGAACGGTCCCAATCAAATCCAGCGCGATGACGCCAAACGCCGGATCATTGTAGCATTCAACGTGCGCGGTCGCGATGTGGAAAGCATCGTAAAGGAACTGCAAACAAAAGTTTCAGCTCAAGTGAAATTCGGTACCGGATATTTCGCGACTTATGGTGGAAGTTATAAGAACTTAGAGAAAGCCAAAGAACGATTAGCAATTGCTGTCCCGCTTGCACTTTTCCTGATCATTTTCTTGTTGTTCATCACATTCCAAGATATCAAGCAAGCCTTATTGATCTTCACGGCCATCCCGTTGGCGGCGATCGGAGGCGTTTTTGCACTCTGGCTGCGGGATATGCCATTTTCCATCTCGGCCGGTGTAGGATTCATCGCTTTGTTTGGTGTGGCAGTACTGAATGGTATTGTATTGGTTGCAGCTTTCAATGAGTTGCGCAAGCGTTATCCAAAGTCGATTTACCGCGTGATCATTTTGGGAACTCATCAACGTTTGCGACCAGTTATGATGACCGCCTTGGTTGCTTCTTTGGGCTTTTTGCCCATGGCCTTATCCACCGGTTCTGGGGCAGAAGTTCAAAAGCCTTTGGCAACGGTTGTGATCGGCGGGTTGGTGACCGCTACGTTCTTAACCTTATTCTTGCTGCCAATCATGTACAGTTTGATCATTAAAAGAAGTATGAAAAAATCGCACGAAAATCAGGGACACATTCAGGTATTGTTGCCGCTTATTTTGATCTCAGGATCGCTTTTCGGTCAGTCGTCACTTTCGGTAGAACAATGCGTTCAAAAAGCGCTGAGTTCAAATCCATCGGTCGTGAATGCACAATTGGCAATAGAACAGACTAAATGGACAGCTGCTTCGAGCGTGGCAATTCCACAGACGAATGTCAATGCGATGTTGGGACAGTATAATTCCGCCGCGAAAAACGACAATAATTTCTCGATCAATCAATCCATTCCTTTTCCAACGATTTTTTCAAAGGCCAAGCGCTACGGGAAAGAAGACGAAGCTTTGCGGAAATTACAAGCGATGAACATTTCCAATCAATTGGAACTCTCAGTACGTAGTGCTTATGATTTTTTAGTGTATACGAACATGCGCGAAAAGCAATTGATGGAGGCGATTTCTTCTTATCAGCAATTGAGATCAGTAGTTGACTTTCAAGTGCTTCAAGGGGAACGTTCAGAAATGGAAGCAGGATTGGTGAGTTTGTCAATGATGCCACTGGAACAACAACTTTCGGATCTACGTCGACAGCGTGTTCAGGCGCACCGCGAGTTGCAAGACCTGATCTTTACGAAAGACTCGATCATTCCTACTGAAACGAGCTATCCGTTCTTGTTGCTGCGTTCCGGTGGACAACAAACCGATTCAACGACAATTTTGCGTATTGAATATCAGCAAGCAACGAAATTAGAGGCTGAAAAAACACTTCTCCAAGCGCAGCGTTTGCCGGTGATCACTTTAGGCTATTTCAATCAAACCTTGATCGGAACGCAAAACATCAACGGACAAGAGGTAGCTTTTACGGCGTCTGATCGTTTTCAGGGTGTACAGGCCGGTATCTCGATCCCAATCTTCATGCGCGCTGAAAATAGTCGCGTAAAACAACAAGAAATATCGGTACAACAAGCTCAGAATTCTGTTGAACAACGACGTTTGGAATTGTCAAATCGCTTGGAGGCTATCCGCTCAGAATGGCAGATCTTCTTCGATCAACAACAAGTTTGGGAAAATCAAACAAGACCAACAGGCGCAAAAGTTCAGGAACAATTGCAGTTCGCATTTCAAAAGGGCGAAATAAGCATGGATCGCATTTTGATCCAAAAAGAGCAGTGGATTCAATTGCAGTTGATGCAACTGGAACGAACGCGTTCGGCGAATGTGTTGCTCTTGGAGTACAATTATTTAAATCAATAAGACATGAAAAATTTAATCATATATACCCTGTTGCTGGTTTTGGCGACAAGCTGCGGAGGAAATGAGGCACCAACTGAAAAAGCAGTGAAAGAGACTGCCAAAATCGGTGCCTTGGAATTGGAGTTGAATGCCGCTCAGCTGCGCAGCAATGCGATCGAAACAGGAAAAGTGCAGCGAAAAATGATGGGCGGAGTGATCACGGTGAACGGAAGTGTGGAAATTCCGCCTACCAATAAAACAGCGATCAGCTTTCCTTTCGGCGGCTTTGTTTCTGCCGTTCATGTTTTGGACGGAATGGCCGTGAATAAAGGACAGGTGTTGATGACCATCGAAGATCCGGCGTTGATCCAATTACAGCAAGATTACATGGATGCAACCAGTCAATTGACTTATTTGAAAGCAGACTACGAGCGACAAAAGGAACTGGGTACACAGGGCGCGAACAGTGGAAAAACCATTCAATTGGCACAAGCAACGTATCAAAGTGCAGTAGCGCGATCTGAAGGATTGAAAATGAAATTGGAGTTGGCCGGACTAAATCCTGAGGCGATCAAGCAAGGAAAATTCACGCGAAAAGTTCCCGTAAGAGCACCGTTTAATGGCGTGGTAACCGGAATGTTTGCAGAGGTGGGGAAATATGCCGGACCATCGGATGTATTGATGGAAGTGATCGATACCAAGCATACCCATGTGGAGTTGTTTGTGTTCGAAAAAGATGTTCCGTTCTTACGTTTAAATCAGCGCGTTGAATTGCGTTTAAGCGGATCCGAAAAACTGGTTAGTGCGAAGATCTATTTGATCGGAAAAGCCATTGGTTCTGATCGCCGTGTGAAAGTACATTGTCATTTAGACAAAGAAGACCAAAATTTGTTATCAGGAACCTTCGTACAAGGACGGATACATTTGGATGAGCAAGATATGATGGCTGTTCCGGTGGATGCGGTTGTGAGTTTTGAAAATAGAAAATTCGTTTTCTCAGCGACTGAAAAAGGAACTGGCTCGACGCTGTTCAAAATGGTGCCGGTAAGAGTACTTGCAGAGGAAGATGGTTGGATGGCCGTTCAAGAACAAGGTTCTGGTAATCAGTTGAAAAATGTGGTTTTTAAGGGGGCAAACACCTTGCTGAGTACAATTTCATTGAAAATGCAACCAAATGAATAAAATGACGTATTATTGCCAAAAATCAGATTGCAAATGAAAATAAGGTTGTTTGCAGTTGTGGCACTACTACTTATTGTGTCCAACAGCTGTTCGAAATACACGACACCACGAAAAGTGGAACGACTGCTCGTTGACGGATCATGGACGTTGACGGCATTTACAATTGATGGAGAATCGGTCCTTGATGTTTATCAAGGCTATTCATTCGGTTTCGGAGAGGAAGGCGGAGCCGTAGTTCGGGTTTCCGGCAGTTTTGCATCGAGCGGATCCTGGGAAGTGGGCTTGGATAAAAACCCGGCAATTCTTTATTTGAGTTTTCCTCCAGTGGCCGGATTGGAATATTTGGCAGATGACTGGCAAGTGGTTGAGATCAAGAAAGATTTGCTGCGTTTGAAGCGAAACGGAGACACCGGAGCAAACAGCAACGTAACATTCAAACGGTAAAAAAAAGTGCAGGATAAATGCAGTTGATGCAACAAAAATGTTGTTTTAATGGTTTATGCTGCTAATTTTGTACAAATGCTTGTCGGATGACGCCGGAAATCAAACACTATATAGATAGAATTGCTGCAAAATCGCTTCAGCTTCACCAATTATTGGTGACGGAGCGCGAGCGGTCGTCGTCTATGTTACAGGAGGTTTCTCGTCTGAACGAATTGGTTGAGCAACAAGAAGCAATGATTCATTCTTTACAAGAAGAACTCAATGCAGCACAATCAAAGTTGACCGAACAACGCGAACAAGTGTCTGTTGAACCAGCTGCTATTGGTGAGCTGGAGATTGACGGACTGGTAAAAGAGATCGATTTCTGCATTCAACAATTAAAAATAGCAAATGGCTAAGGTATCATTGAAAGTAGTTGTGGCTGGTAGAACTTATCCATTGACCGTTCAGGATACGGAGGTGGAAAAAGTACAGCGCGCGGCCGATGATATCAATCGTGCAATCAAACAATTGCAGGAAAATTTTGCTGTGCGCGATATGCAAGATTTGTTGGCAATGACTGCCTTGCAGTTATCTACAAAAAGCACAAAGAACGCCGTGTCTACTGTGTCCACAGCGGATTACAGTGAGGCTACAGCTGCGTTGCAAAAGTTAGCAGAAGATCTGGAGGGTTTGGCGTAAGTCGAACTTCATACTCATTTACCCACTTGTTTGCGCTTTGAAGTCCCGCAAGCAGTGGGTTTTTTATTAACTAATTTTCGTATGGTACAAGTGATTATAGGAGTTTTGATTGGACTGATCGGTGGCGGTGTTGCTACGTTCGTGATCCAATCAACCCTGCTAAAAAAGAGAAGAGAACAAATTATTAAAGAAGCGGAACTGGAAGGTGAGTCGATGAAAAAAGACAAGATCCTTCAGGCAAAGGAACGATTCTTGAAATTAAAAGAAGAGCACGAAGAAGCGGTTAAAGACCGTGAACGTCGCATCCAATCGATCGAAGACAGAGCGAAAAGCAAAGAAAAATCTCTTTCCCAGAAAATGGAGGAAGTTGCCAAAAAGGAAAAGGAAACCGAGCGTTTGCAAGCTGAGTTGGAAACCAAGATCCAAGTCAATGAGGTTAGACATCAAGAGCTGGATAAAATGCACCAAAAACGCGTTGCCGAGTTGACAAAGATCACGGGAATGTCAGTGGATGAAGCTAAAAACCTCTTGATGGAATCCTTGAAAGATGAGGCGCGTACTGCTGCAATGGCGCATATCAAAGAGATTACAGAGGAAGCAAAATTGAACGCAAACCGCGAAGCAAAACGCATTGTGATCCAAACGATCCAGCGCGTGGCATCCGAACAAGCAGTAGAAAATGCGGTGTCTGTATTCAACATCGATTCGGATGAAGTGAAAGGTCGTATCATCGGACGTGAAGGACGAAATATTCGTGCGTTGGAAGCAGCAACGGGTGTAGAGATCATCGTTGACGATACGCCGGAAGCGATCATCTTGTCTTGTTTTGATCCGGTTCGTCGCGAAATTGCACGCTTGGCATTACACCAATTGGTTTCTGATGGACGTATCCACCCGGCTCGTATTGAAGAGGTGGTTTCGAAAACGAAACGTCAATTGGACGAAGAGATCGCGGAAACAGGTCGCCGTACTTGTATCGATTTGGGCATCCATGGATTGCACCCGGAATTGATGCGCATGGTTGGACGTATGAAATACCGTTCCTCTTACGGACAAAACTTATTGCAACACAGCCGCGAGGTAGCCAACTTGTGCGCGATCATGGCTGCAGAGCTTGGGTTGAACGTGAAATTGGCGAAACGCGCAGGTTTGTTACACGATATTGGTAAAGTGCCTGATGAAGAACCGGAATTGCCACACGCTATCTTGGGGATGAAGATCGCTGAGAAATTTGGTGAAAAACCAGATGTAGTGAATGCAATTGGTGCTCACCACGACGAGATCGAAATGTCTACGCTGATCGCTCCGATCGTTCAGGTATGTGATGCGATCTCCGGTGCTCGTCCTGGTGCGCGTCGCGAAGTGATCGAATCCTACATCAAGCGTATCAAAGAATTGGAAAACTTGGCTCTTGCTTACGACGGTGTTTCCAGTGCTTTTGCGATTCAAGCTGGTCGTGAGTTGCGCGTGATGGTAGAATCTGAAAAGGTTACCGACTTGAAAGCGGATGAATTGTCGTTCGCGATCTCGCAAAAGATTCAAACAGAAATGACTTATCCGGGTCAAGTGAAAGTAACTGTGATCCGCGAACGTCGATCGGTTAATTACGCGAAATAATGAAAACATACCCGGAATCAGTTGCCTCTTTAAAAGGAAAACGAGTGCTCGTTACCGGAGGCGCCGGATTTATTGGTTCAAATTTAACAGAGGCGCTGCTTAAAATCGGTGCCTCTGTTGTTGTTTTAGATAACTTGGCTACCGGATTGCAGCAGAATGTCGACCGCCTCTCGGAAATGCCAGGATATACGTTCGTTGAAGGCGATATTTGCGACCCGACGACCTATCGTGACTTGCTTCCTAATATTGATGTGATCTCACATCAGGCTGCTTTAGGTTCTGTTCCCCGTTCGATCGAGTTTCCATTGCAAACCCATGCGGTGAATGCAACCGGATTTTTAACGATCTTGCATGAAGCGAAAGAAGCTGGGGTCAAACGATTTGTTTACGCTAGTTCATCCTCGGTGTACGGTGATTCTTTGGCTTCTCCCAAGAAAGAAGGGGATGAAGGAATGGCGCTTTCGCCTTATGCGGTCACTAAGCAATTGAACGAGCAATACGCAGCTGTTTACCACAAATTGCATCACATGGAAACGATCGGATTGCGTTATTTCAACGTTTTTGGTCCGCATCAAAATCCGGATGGCGTTTATGCCGCTGCGATTCCACGATTTCTAGATAAAATGTTACACGGTGGCGAGATCATTGTCAATGGCGATGGTGAACAAACCCGTGACTTCACTTTTGTTCAAAATGCGGTTCTGGCAAACTTGCTGTCGTTGAGTACAACGAATGATGCTGCCATTGGTAAAGTGTACAATGTAGCATGCGGACGTAGTTTGACATTGAATGAAGTCATCCGTTCCTTAGAAGATGGATTGCATGCGCGCGATAAACAGACACAGCATAACTTGACTTACGGTCCTGCACGTGCCGGAGACATCCGCGATTCTTTGGCGTCAACGCGCTTAATGGAACAACATTTGGGATATATTCCGTTATATACATTTGAGGAAGGGGTAGATGAATACCTGTCTTTTGCCTTGAAATGATCCAAAAACTCAAACGATCGGACTTTTTTAAATCGGTTGCTACTTTAGCATCCGGCACCATCTTGGCACAAGTGATTGCTTTTGCCATATCCCCGATCATCACCCGCTTGTATTCCGCAGAGGAAATGAGTTACTTGTCCATTTTCTCGAGATTGGTCATGTTCATAGGTGTGATCGCGACAATCCGAATGGAGGTGGCTTTTGCCTTGCCAAAACGCGAGGAGCATGCGTATTCCTTATACCGCGTTTCACTGCGGTCGCTGTTCATCGTTACGGGAATTTCTTTTTTGGCGAGTTGGCTGTTTTTGTTGGTCCCAATGGACGATCCAAACATGCATTGGCTAGCACTTTTTCTGCCCTTCGGAGTCTTTGCGTATGCCTGGAACAATCAGGGAATTAATTGGGCGATCCGACTTAAAGATTTTAAGCGGATTAGTCGTTCGCGGATGATGCAATCGGTGGTTAACGCCCTCGGCAGTGTTGCGATGTTTCCGTTTGGTTTTTTAGGATTGATCGTAGCCTCCGTATTATCTACCCTGGCAGCAGCGGTGATGTTCTTGAAAGATTTTCGGCGGATAAAAGGACACATGCGTCTTTTTCGAATGAATGGCCGCGATTACGCGATCTTTAAAACGTATGCAGAATTTCCGCGCATCAATTTGCCACATGCCTTGATCGACCTCATCAAAGAATTGTTCATTGCACTTTTTATGGTGAGCGCGTTTCAGAAAGAGTCCCTTGGATTTTACGATCTTTCATTCCGCATGTTGAAATTGCCGATCAATGTAATTGGAGCATCTATTGGACAAGTTTTCCTCAAAAGAGCGGTAGACTTGCGCAACGAAGGAAAACCGATCGTACCACTTTTGCGTCGAACGATGTTGGTGTTGTTGGCGATTTCCATCATTCCTTTTGGGCTGATCATGTTGTTCGGACCGGATCTGTTTGCCTGGGTATTTGGAGCACACTGGCGCGAAGCAGGAATCTATTCGCAGATCATGGCGCCTTGGTTAATGGTCAACTTCCTGACATCTCCGGTATCTCAAGTTCCCTTGATCTTGAATAAACAACGCGGTTTCTTTTTTATGGGATTGGCAAGCACTGTACTGATGATCGCTGCACTGACCATTGGTGTCTGGTGGCCATCGCAGGTTTGGGATTTGGAGCAAATCCTGATTTTGGTTTCCATAACGCAAAGTTTGCTGCTGCTGTTTGTGATCGTTTGGATGTTGCGTTTGGCGAAAAAATATGATTTCAGCTATCCGGGTTAACATTCTGTTGTGAACGGAAACTTATTCCAAAAAGGAGTGGTAAGCGAGATTTTTAGTTACTTGCAGTTCATTTTAAAAGGAACTTCGTCCATTTTGGGAGTGTAGCCATGAGTCGATTCAGCTTGAAGAAAAGATCCGAATTTGTAAAGAACATCATACGTCTGGCGTCCGGAACGGCAATCGCCCAGGTTATTGGTATCCTTTCATTCACGGTCCTATCGCGATTATTCACCGAAGCTGAATTTGGCGTTTTCGCATTGGTAACTTCTATTTACAGTTATGTCACCCTGATTGCCGGCGGTCGTTATGAAGTGGCTTTGTTGATCCCAAAGACCAAGCACGAAGCAGCCAATTTACTGGCTTTGTCCTTATTGTTCAACGCGATCTGTTTGGTGGTTTTTTATCTCGTTTTGTTCGTTTTGCAAGGGTACGAATTAGTTGGAGATCTGGATGGATGGTACTATTTCTTACCACTCTTCGTTTTGGCAATGGGAGTGGGACAATCGCTTTCGGCTTGGATGAACAGACAGAAAGCCTATTCGGGTATTGTGCGATACCGCATCACGCAATCTGTCATGAACAGTGTCCCCTCCATTGGATTTGGATTAATGAAAACAGCGGCAAACGGGATGTTGATCGGGTATCTGGTCTCTGCATGGGTGTCTTTGTTGGTTTTGTTAGTAGAATTGAAACACGATTTCCAATACATGAGAGGAGTCGTGTCGTGGTCTGAAATGAAGGTTTTGGCGCGGAAATATTACCGCTTTCCGGTTTTCAATTCACTGCAAGCGCTCTTGGATGCTGCCCAAATAAATGGACTGGTCTATTTGGTCCACTTTTTATTTGGTTCTGCTGCGGTGGGACTTTTAGCATTGGCCATTCGCGTGCTGTTTGCACCTATGAATTTTATCGGTTCCTCCATCTCTCAGGTATTTTATCAGGAGGCAACGGCTTTGGAACACGATCACAAACCAATCTATCCATTCCTACTCCGTTTGCTGAAGAATTGCGCTTTGCTGATCTTGCCGGTTTTGCTGGTGCTGGGATTTGCCGGACCACAGTTGTTTGCTTTCGTATTTGGTGAAAATTGGCGGGTGGCCGGTGAATACGCTCAGTATTTGGCACCCTGGATCTGTTTGGACTTTGTTCGGGCACCTTTGTCTCAAGTTCCTCTGATCTTTCACAAACAAAGTCAATTGCTGATTTTCACAACGATCAGTAACGCCGTGATTGTGGTGATCTTGATTTTAGGCTCGTTGTATTTGGCAGAATTGAAACAAATCCTGTTGCTGATCTCATTGAGTCAGGTTGTGTATGTTTTGATCTTATTGTTTTGGATCTTGCGCATCACGAAGAAACACGATCATCGTAAAAAAACTATTGCTGCATGACACCTATAAAGGAAACGGAAACGACTGGACGTTCTGGACGCTTTTTACTAATCGCATTGGTGATGTTTTTCGCATCCCTGTGTGCCTACCCAACGATTCGATTGCTCACGATCGGTTCCGAGCATGCCAGTTCGGTGCTTGCTGCACTCATTGCTTTTCTTCCTGAATTGTTCCTCGCGGTAATCTTGATCGTTGCCGGGATGAATTACTTTTCCGGGGCTCGAAATCCATGGTCGAAGCTGGATGCCTTCGTATTGGTTTACATCGTGTTGGTGGTTCTCATCGGATTTGCGCTTTCCGGAAATTTGCGGACTGGATTAGCGTCGTTTCGCATCACGTATCTGCCGATGAGTCTTTATTTTGTGGCATCGCTCATACGATTTGATTCGAAAGATCTACTCCGGTTGCTTCATCAGCTCATGATCGTGGTAACCACACTGGGAGCGATAGGGTTTGTGCTTTATTTCCTGTTTCCTGACACGCAAAAATACCTGCAATCCTTGGCAAGTCCGATGCCTCAAGCAGCCTATTTCATCGTCCGGATGACCTCGTTGTTCTATACACCTGTAGTTTTCGGGGTGTGTATGATGACCATTTTCTTTTATTGGGGATTGCGTTATGTACGATTCGGAGATCCTTCGAACTTGATTGGAATGGTCATTGGAATTACGGCTGTGTTTTTCAGTGTGTCCCGCGGACCGATCATTGGCGCCGTGTTGGGAGGAATTGTCATTGCTCTGCTGACAAAAGCATGGAAACGAATTGGAATCGTGTTGCTCCTTGTGCTTTTGGCGTATTGTGGTGTTGGTTTCTATGCCGCGGATCCGCTTACATTTGGACACTGGTTGCTCACCTCAACGGGAAATACCATGATGCTCAACGACGATGAAACGCGCGTGAGTTTGTGGCTCGAAACCTGGCAAACGATGCAGAGTCATCCATTTGGGCTGGGATTGGGAAATGCCGGACATGTCGCTGCGCAATCCTTTCCAAAAGGAACGCCGGGTGTTTCCAGAACATCTACGGACGGTTGGTATTTCAAACAGATCGTAGAAACGGGGATCCAGTCCATGGTGCTCTACCTGATCTTGCTCATTTGGATCATCCGTATCTTCGTGCGCCAACTGCGTGCTGAAAAGACATTTTACGCGATCTTTTTTCTGGCTGTTTTTGCGGCTGTTGGCTTGATCAACATTGTGAGTAATACACTGGATTTCTATTTTTTCGCCTACCTTTACTGGTTTTTACTCGGGATTTTTATCCATTTGGAAAAGGAACGCACACACGCATGAAAAAAACATCGGTTGTTATTGTAAATTACAATGTCAGGGAGCTGATACTAACCTGCTTGCGTACGCTGTATGCCTTTCACCCGGAGGAAGATCTGGAAGTGATCGTGGTAGATAATCAATCGTCTGATGGCTCTGTAGAAGCAATTCGAAATGAGTTCCCACAGGTGATTTTGATTGCAAATACCACCAATGCCGGATTTCCCAAAGCCAATAATCAGGGTTTTGAGATTGCTACTGGCGATTATATTTTTATGTTGAATCCGGATACCGAGTTCATTCAACCGGCCATTTCGTCTTTGCGCATGTATTTAGACGCGCATCCGGAATACGCCTTTGTAGCGCCGAAATTATTAAATACCGATCGCAGCATTCAAGGAAGTATTTGGCGCTATCCGTCGTTGACTTCTGTTTTTTGCGAGAGTTTTTATCTGCATACCTTCCTGAAAAAAAAGAATTACGCGGATAAAGACCGGGATCACGTGTTTGAAGTAGAGACTTGTTCCGGAGCTGCCATTTATTTCCGAAAATCCTTGTTAGAACGCATCGGAAATTTGGATGAAACGATGTTCTGGATCGAAGACGTAGAGTTTTGTTTTCGCGCCAATCACGCCGGAGAAAAAGGGGTGTATCTACCAGAAGCACAAATTGTGCATCACATTGGCCAAAGCGCTAAGAAGAATTACAACATTTCTTTGTCCAATCAGGTGTTTAACAAGATCAAGTTTTTCGGGAAGCACCACGGGGTCATTCAAACCACTCTTGTAAAACTAATCAGTTTGATCCATGTGCTTTACAAAATCCTCGTTTTTGGTTTGTTGTCACCTCTTAAAGTGACTTATTGGCGCAAGTTCAAGGCGTATTGCTATACCTTGCCCAAAGTGTTCAATCCACCCAAAGGAATCGCCTGATGAAACGCATACTGATTACAGGAGCCACGGGTTTTGTGGGGAAACACCTGATCGAGATGATCGATAGCACGGCGCATCAGGTGGCGCTGCTTACTCGAGATCCGAAGAAATTGGAACAGATTTCTGATCGTTTCGAGATCGTGCAGGGAGACTTGAATGATCTGGATTCTTTGAAAAAAGCGTGTGCTCATGTAGATGTCCTGATCAATTTGGCAGCGGAAGTGCGCAATAGCGATCTCTTGGAAAAAACCAATGTTCAGGGCACGCGAAATTTGATCGAAGCGATCCAAACTTCCGGGATTGGGCGAGTGATCCATCTGAGTAGCGTTGGAGTAGTGGGCAAAGGATTTTCTGCTGTTCCCTATTCCGTAACAGAATCTGAATTCCCGACACCACAGAACGAATACGAACGCACCAAATTGCTGTCAGAACAATTGCTTTTGGAACATGCCAAAGATCAGTATAGCATTACAGTTTTGCGTCCCACAAATGTGTTTGGCGAGTTTCATCCTTTTCAGGCCTTGTTGAATCTGATGCAACGCATGCAACAAAGTCCGAAATGTCCGTTTGTTTCCGGTGCCATGGTGAATTATGTCTACGTCAAGGATCTGTGTGCGGCTATTTTGCACTTTTTGGATCATCCGGGAAAGGAAACGATTTATCAGGTTGGAAGTGCGATGTCATTGTCTGATTTTTACACTGTAATGGCCGCTTCTTTGAATTCTAGCACAAAAACGGTGCGCATACCTTCTTGGCTTCAGTCTTTTTTGACTTTGATTGGAATTCAGAAATTACGTTCCTTAGCCAACAAAACGGTTTATGATGATAGTAAACTGTTGCAAGAAATAGGTCATTACCCATTCGGATTAAAGCAAGGACTGGAAAGAACCGTTAGCTATTACCGCAATCAAAAATTATTACCATGAGAATTTGCTTTTTTGGCGATGGAGAGAGTTTTCATGTCAGCAATTGGTGCCGGCATTTTCAGAACTTGGGACATGAAGTGCATTTGATCACGTTCAAGAATGTCCAGATCGAACAGATCCAGGTGCATGTGATCAGTGCCGGAACCATCCATGTTCACGGTGGAAATTGGCAAGTCTTGAAACATTACCGCAAAGTAAAAAGCATCTTGAAATCCATCAATCCAGACATTTTTCATGCGCTTTATGCAACAAGTTACGGGATAACGGGTGCGTTATGCGGATTCAAACCGTACGTCATTACGGCTCTGGGATCAGACCTGTTGATCAGCCCGAAATCCTCAAAATTGTACCGCGTAGGATTGAAATGGGCCTTCAAGCGCGCTACTTGGATCACTGTGATGTCGCCACAAATGTTTGATGTCGCGCTGGAGATTGGAGCAAAAAAAGAGCAGGTGATGGTGCTACCGTTTGGTATTAATCCGACGATTTTTAACGAAAAAGAGCGCAATTTACCTTCCGATCGCTTCGTGATTACTAGTACACGCAACTTGGAAAAGGTCTATAATATTCCACACATATTCCATGCGATAGCTCAAGTAAAAGACCGCATTCCAAATTGGCATTTGAATGTCATAGGTTATGGTACGATGGCTGATGAGTTGAAATCACTGGCGAAAGAATTGGGAATCGCTGATCAGATCACGTTTTTTGGTAAATCTACTGCCCAACAAATTGCGGAGACGTTTTCTAAATCGCATGTTTTTCTGTCGACGTCCCTTTCAGACGGCAACAACATTTCGTTGAACGAAGCAATGGCGTGTGGTGTGTTCTCGATTGCAACGGACATTCCTGCGAATCGCCAGTGGATTCGGGATGGCGAAAATGGATTCTTAGTTCCGATCAATGGGGTGGACGAATTGGCTGAAAAGTTACTGTACACCTATCAGCATTACGACGCATTGCAAGAAAAAGCCTTGCCGATCAATCGCGAGATCATACAGGAGCGAGGAATTTGGCAAAACAATATGGAAAAAGTTGAACAAAAGTACCGAGAACTCGTATCACGAAAGGTATGAAGAAAGTAGTCATCGTTGGAGCGGGCGGACATGCGCAGGTTTTGGCTGATTTGATCGGTTCGGTTGAAGGACTCGCTTTACTCGGTTTTTTGGATGATCAGATCGAACCCGGCACCGCAATTTCTTCTTATGGAAGCGTGCTAGGAAAGGTTGCCTCCTTAGCTGATTACTCCGATAGTTCCGTGGTTTTAGGAATCGGTAACAATGCGGTTCGATCGCAGTTGGTTGCCGCTCATCCGAAGGTGAATTGGCTCACCTTGATCCATCCGAGAGCGCTTGTATCGCCTTCTGCCCGGATTGGTGAAGGATCCGTTGTCCTTCCCGGCGCCATTGTAGCTGCAAATGCAACAATTGGCAAGCATACGATCGTGAATGCACAAGTGGTTGTGGACCATGATGCACGGGTGGGCGATTACTGTCACCTCAAGATCGGATCCTTGGTTGGGAGTAACAGCACAATCGGAAACCATCAACTTGTCGAGATCGGTGAGGTGATTCCGGCTTTTTCAACGATCGAATCATGAGTCATTTACGCATCAAGCCGATTTTTGAGTGGGTCCTAGCTTTGGGCCTAGGATTGTTTTGTGTAGCACCCAACTCTTCTGGTTTAGTAGCTGTACTTTTAATTCTACTTACCATCATTGCTGCGATACGAAAAGAAAGTAGGTTTCAGTTTTCGCCCGCACTTGCTGTATTCGTTTTACTCTATGTTGCGTATGCGATTGGTGCGATCTGGACCGATCATCCGGCTGATGCAGCAGCTTATTTCGAGAAAAAATTATCTTTTGTAGCTTTTCCACTCATTTTTTCTTTCCGATTTAAGGAAGGTATCCGATGGCGTCTGATTGCTTCCGGACTGATCGGAGGAACCATCCTCGCCTTTGTTTTAAGCAGCATTCATGCTACACAGATCTATTTCAAGACCGCTGATTTCAACAATAGTTTTGGAAGTAGTAGTTTTTCGTATATCCACCATCCGACTTATTTAGCAGCCATCTTCACGATTTCCTGGTTGTGGTTTCGGGAAGGGAAACGACTCGGTTGGCGCTGGTTTAACCAAACGAGCTTTTTCTGTTACACAGGAATGATCCTCGCCGGATTGCTGTTCTGTTTCTCTTTGGCTTCACTGTTGTTTTTTATGATCGTTTCCGGAGTACTTATTTTGCACTGGTTTCATCAACGTGTTTCGAAACGTTTGTTTTGGTTGTCGGTTTGCTTGTTGCCGGTGATTCCTGTTGCTGCGTACAAATCAAATATTCACATCCAGATCGAATTGGACAGCATCATGCACGATGCGCGGTCGTATATAACCAATCCGCAGGGAATCTTCCAAACGATCCGTGACAACCCTTCAGGCAATCAAACGCGCTTGTTGATGTGGACGGTTTCTGCACAAGAGTTTATGGCGAATCCGATGGGTTGTGGAACCGCGAATTTGGATGATGTACTGACTGCGCGCCTCGACAGTCATGGTCTGCAAGATTTCTCGGCATTCAAATACAATCCGCACAATCAATTCCTGCAAGTGGCCGTGGAGATCGGTATTTTGGGCTTATTGGTGTTCCTGTCAGTGTTCGTCCTCCTGTTTCGATTGGCTTGGAAGAGAAAAGACGGATTGTTGTTTTGGATTACGTTTAGTTTGTTTTTTAATTGCTTGTTCGAATCGATGTTGCAGCGTCAAAGTGGGATCGTGTTTTACATGATCCTTCTGGGATTATTCGTTGCCTATCGAACCGTTCATGCGTCAACTATTTCGGATCAAAAAAGCTAGGTTGGTATATATCGGCTTCCTTTGCTACCTTCGCAACCAGAATGTCTATGAAAAAAATCATCACCATACTTGGGGCGCGCCCTCAGTTCATCAAGGCGGCAGCCGTATCTTCAGTTTTTGGAAAACATTTCAACGAGATCCTGGTGCATACCGGACAACATTACGATGCGAATATGTCTGATGTTTTCTTTGATGAATTAGGAATTCCACATCCGAAGTATCATTTGAATGTTGGTTCAGGTTCACACGGCGCCATGACCGGGGCAATGCTTGCGGCGATCGAGGAAGTACTATTGGCCGAAAAACCAGATTTTGTAATGGTTTACGGAGATACCAATTCCACCATTGCCGGTGCCTTAGCAGCATCGAAATTACTGATTCCAGTTATTCACGTGGAAGCTGGATTGCGTAGTTTCAACAAAGCCATGCCGGAGGAGCAAAATCGTATTCTTACAGATCATATTTCAGACCTCTTGTTTGTGCCAACGCAAACAGCAATTGATAATCTCTTGCGTGAAGGGATTACGAAAGGCGTTTACAATGTGGGGGACGTGATGTATGACGGTATCTTGCATTTTAGTAAGATCGCTCAGGAGAAAAGTCGCATTTTGGAAAGTTTAGAAGTGCCGGAAAATGGTTACTTATTGTGTACCATTCACCGTGCTGAGAACACGAACGATATTGAACGTCTGAAGGGAATTGTGAAAGGATTAAATGATTCTGGAGAACAAATTGTTCTTCCATTGCACCCGCGTACTCAGAAGTATTTGAATGATTATCAAATCGAGTTGGGGGCGAATATCCGCGTTATAGAACCGGTAGGCTATCTCGATATGGTGCGCTTGGAAACGGGTGCCAAAAAGATCGTAACGGACAGTGGAGGAGTTCAGAAGGAAGCATTCTTTTTGGGTAAACCCTGCATTACGATGCGCGACGAAACAGAATGGGT
>CAYRVL010000046.1:0-2583 GCA_964427665.1 uncultured Fluviicola sp.
GGTTGATTTCCCCAGTAGATATTCAGATTTTTTTGTGCCTGCCAGCGAATCATGCCAATTGCATAGGCGTAATCCAATCCCTCGGTTTTGAAATACTTGGTTCGGGCTGCTCCCGGAACGACGCCGTTTTGTTGTTGGTAGGTGGAATCGGCCATGGGATACCCTTCACCTCTGGCAAGTGCATAGTTGTGCAAATAAGGAGCAAAAATCGCTTGGTTTTCGTAGAATGACGTCGTAAAGAACACCGTTTTTCCAAGCGCTCCTTCCATACGAACGCCACGTGTGTTTTGCATGCGCTTACCCAGTGTGTCATTCAATCCTTTCCCTAATTGAACATCCAGTAGTGGAGTGATCCAGATGGAACCTTCTGCTTTGTGCAATTCGATCAATTCTTTGTTGTAAAGCGCATAACCGAATGCGGAATAGCGAACAGTAGTATCGGCAAGGACCTTGTACAAATTGACATCTTTGTTTTCTTGTGGAAAAACCGGAGTTTGGGGATTGGATATCAATGCTTGATCCCGAAAATAGCTGGCAATCGGCAATACCCGGTTCTGTGCGGTAACAGTTCCGACAAAAAAGAAAATAAGTAAGATGCAAACGACCGTGGCCTTCATATTTCAGGCGAAGTTAATACAGGAGCCGTTTCTACAATGAAATACGGATTGAATAAATTGGCTTTGTTGTAATACAAAGCGTGACCTTTTTCGGCGTGCACGACACGTCCACCTAGAGCTTCAATGATCGCTTGACCGGCTGCAATGTCCCATTCCATGGTTGGTGCAAAGCGGGCGTACACATCCGCATGTCCCGCAGCGAGGTCCATAAATTTTAGCGCGCTTCCTTTTTTCAGGAATTGAACTTCCCCGTAGCGTTCCCGCATGAGTCGGTTGAAAGCCAAATCACTGTTGGAATCTTGTGAACGACTGATCGCGATGACCAAAGGTTCATTGACTTGTTCCCGGCGATCGATGTAGCGCCAGCGTTCCGGTTCGTGAATGGAGTCAAAGGACATGAATGCCGCTGGTACCGATTTTCCGCCGATCAAAATACTTCGTTCTACGGGAGAAGCAATGATCCCCAAGACGGGTTTTTGTTCATGAATAAGCGAGATACAGACAGCAAACTCACGACTTCGGCGCACGAATTCTTTGGTCCCATCCAAGGGGTCGACGCACCAAACCAACTGCCAATCTTTGCGGATCTCATAGTCGGAAAGCGCACTTTCCTCACTGACGATCGGAATGCCTGTTCTCTCCAGATGGGCGATCAAAATATCGTTAGATGCCAGGTCCGCTTGTGTTACCGGGGAACCATCTTCTTTGTGAGCGGCGCCAAATTCACCTGAATAAAAAGACATGATCTTTTCAGAAGCGGCAACTGCTGCCTGCAGCGCAGTAAGGGTCCAGTGCGGTAAATTTTCCTCGAACATCGTTCTAAAGTTACGGCATTTCTGAAAAACGACCTAGAAAGTTACAGGCTAATTCCATTTAGCCGTGAAACTTATTCACAAAAGCCAACATGCTTGGCCGCTGTTGTGTATATTTGACTAGCATAAATTAGGTTGGTTCAACTATGAGCACAAACAAAACACATAAGAAAGTTCCTGATTTCTGGCTGAGTCCGTCAGTGGATAAAGTTGGCGTGGAGGAACGCGTAGCCCGTTTTCAAACCAGATCGATCAAAAACGAAGCGAAAATGGAAGGGTTGAAGCTGGTCTTGAATATGATCGACCTCACGACCTTGGAGGGAAAAGATACACCTGGAAAGGTGCGACAAATGTGCTACAAAGCACAGCATTTGCATGATGCCTATCCCGGACTGCCGAATGTGGCAGCCGTTTGTGTGTATCCATCCATGGTGGGCATTGCTAAGAAGGCAGTTGGAAATTCCGGTGTAAAAGTAGCTTCTGTTTCTACAGCCTTCCCAAGTGGACAAGCACCATCCGACATTAAAGTGCGCGACACCAAATTTGCTGTGGATGAAGGTGCGGATGAGATCGATATGGTGATTTCCAGAGGTAAATTCTTAGCTGGAGAATACAACTTTGTGTTCGACGAAATTGCTATGATCAAGGAGGCATGTGGTTCTGCACGGTTGAAGGTCATTTTGGAAACCGGAGAATTGGCATCCTTGGATCAAGTGCGCAGAGCGAGCGATATTGCTATGTATGCAGGAGCAGATTTTATCAAAACGTCAACCGGTAAGATCCAACCAGCAGCTACGATGCAAGTGACCTACACCATGTTGTGTGCGATCAAAGATTTTTACCTCAAAACAGGAGTAAAAGTTGGGATGAAACCAGCAGGAGGGATCTCCTCCTCGAAATTGGCCTTGCATAACTTGGTTATGGTGAAAGAAACCTTAGGCAATGGTTGGCTCGACAACGAGTGGTTCCGTTTTGGGGCGAGTTCACTGGCAAATGATGTGTTGATGCAAATTATGAAACAAACTACCGGTCACTATCAAAGTGCCGATTATTTTTCGATCGACTAAGATGGCAAAGAATAAAAAGAACAACGCGGATAGCAAAGCGCCGGTTTTCGATTTCAACGGAGGCTGGAATTATAGCGCTAGTCCGGA
>CAYRVL010000046.1:2683-3777 GCA_964427665.1 uncultured Fluviicola sp.
ATTGCACGCATGATGCAGGAAAAAGCGCGTGAATTGGCAGTTGCAGAATGTTTAGATACGGGTAAACCCATTCGCGAATCACGCGATGTGGATGTTCCTTTGGCGTGTAATCACTTCTTTTATTATGCAGGTTGGGCAGATAAGTTGGCCTATGCATTCCCGAATCGCAAAGTGGAATCCTTGGGTGTTGCCGGTCAGATCATTCCGTGGAACTTCCCCTTGTTGATGGCTGCGTGGAAGATTGCTCCGGCGCTGGCATGTGGAAACACGGTTGTTTTGAAACCTGCTGAAACGACTCCATTAACGGCGATGTTGTTGGCGGAGATCATCCATGAGTCGGGATTACCAGCTGGTGTGGTGAATATTGTAACCGGGCACGGAGATACGGGTGCAGCCTTGGTGAATCACCCTGACGTCAATAAGATTGCATTTACTGGATCAACAAACGTTGGAAAGATCATTCAACGTGCAGTTGCCGGAACAGGTAAGAAACTGACCCTGGAACTCGGTGGAAAATCGGCGAATATCATTTTCGAAGACGCGCCGCTCGATCAAGCAGTAGAAGGTATCGTAAACGGGATCTTTTTCAATCAGGGACACGTTTGTTGTGCGGGTTCGCGCTTGTTCGTACAAGAATCGGTTGCGGAAACGGTTATTTCAAAATTGAAAGATCGTTTGGATACCTTGTATGTGGGAGACCCATTGGACAAGAACACAGATATCGGTGCGGTGAATTCGAAAGAACAATTTGATACCATCCAGAAATACATTCAGATCGGGAAAGATGAGGGAGCAACGATGTATGAAAGTGCGTGTGCGTTGCCGAAGAAAGGATTTTTCGTTCGACCGACTTTGTTTACGGATGTAGCTCAATCTAGCAGAATTGCTCAAGAGGAGATCTTCGGACCGGTTTTGACCATTCAAACCTTCAGAACGATCGATGAGGTGATCCAGAAAGCGAACAACACGCCTTATGGATTAGCTGCTGGAGTTTGGACTGATAAAGGTTCGCGCATCTTCAATATGACAACGAAGCTTCGCGCTGGAGTTGTGTGGGCAAATACCTACAACAAGTTCGATCCTGTTTCGCCATT
>CAYRVL010000046.1:3877-20301 GCA_964427665.1 uncultured Fluviicola sp.
GCGCTGGAGTTGTGTGGGCAAATACCTACAACAAGTTCGATCCTGTTTCGCCATTTGGCGGCTATAAGGAAAGCGGATTTGGTCGTGAGGGAGGCGTACACGGATTGGGAGCGTACTTGAAAATGTAAAATTGAGAACGTAAAATTGAAAAGTTGAATTTGGACAGGTGGGCAAGAAATAGTTGTTCTCGAGATCAAATAAGCGATGTTTTTCGCTATATTAAATAGGAAATCAGAGTAAATGACTAAGGAACCACAAGAAATCAAGGAAAGAACTTTTTGTTTTGCATTAAACACCATAAAGATTTGTTTGGAAATTGATAAAAGGGAGAAATTTCAAGTAATTACCAAACAATTGATGAGAAGTGCTTCTTCAGTAGGAGCGAATGTTAGGGAAGCAAGAAATGCAGAAAGTAAAAATGATTTTATTCATAAGCTGTCAGTTGCATTGAAAGAGTGTGATGAGACAAACTATTGGATATCATTATTAATAGAATTATCAATAACGGAAAAGGAGAAATTGAAAAAGTTATTTGTTGAATCCGATGAAATTATGCGTGTTTTGAGTTCAATAATTTTGAAATCAAAGGCTAATTCGAATTGGAAGAAGCGTTAATTCTTTTCACTTCTTCATTATAAATTTTCAATTCATGGATCGTTTGGAAATACTTAAAACATACAAGATCTTCATCGGAGGGGCTTTTCCTCGAACAGAGTCAGGAAGATACTATCAGCCTTTGAATAAGAAGGGAGAAGTTCTCGCGAATATGTGTTTGTCTTCCCGAAAGGATGTGCGCAACGCAGTTGTTGCTGCACGAAAAGCTTTTGGTGGGTGGAGTGAGCGCACGGCTTTCAATCGCGGACAGATCTTGTACCGCATTGCAGAAATGTTGGAAGGACGCAGCGCGCAGTTTGTCGAGGAATTGGTAAAACAAGGATCCACGCAGGCAAAAGCCGAGTCGGAAGTTGCGTTGGCAGTTGATCGCTGTGTGTACTACGCGGGATGGTGTGATAAGTACCAACAGATCTTCAGTAGTGTCAACCCGGTGTCGAGTTCACATTTCAATTTCTCGGCTTTGGAACCAATGGGAGTTGTTGGTGTCATTGCACCTGAAAAGAATGGACTGATTGGTCTGGTTTCAATGATTTTGCCAGCAATTGCGGGAGGAAATACTGTGGTAGTTTTGGCCTCTGAATCAATGCCCTTGTGCGCGATCACTTTGGCAGAAGTCTTAGCTACATCAGATCTTCCGGGTGGAGTGGTAAATATTTTGACAGGGACTTCGAAAGAATTGTTGGATCAATTCCATGCGCACATGGACATCAATGCGGTGGTTATTTCAGGCCGCTCTCAGGAAGATGTAGCTGCACTGGAAAAAGGTGCTACGGTAAATGTGAAACGCGTGTTCCACTGGGACGTTGATTTTTCGAAAGAATCGTCCGAAGACCCGTATTTCATCAATGACTTGCAAGAAGTGAAAACAACCTGGCATCCAATCGAGCATGTCGGTGGAGCAACAAGTAGTTATTAAATAAAAAAGCGCTTCATTTGAAGCGCTTTTTTTAATTCGTTCGAACCAATTTGAAAGGTTCTTTGCTAGGATACTTGGATTTGAAGTAAGCTCCTAGTTTCTTTTCATTCACTGTTACTTCGATCACCACATCGGAATTTCCTTCCGGATCTTCTGTTTCTAGTGGCTTGGCCTCGATCGTTGTGAAATAGGGTTTCAAGTCTTCCAAGCTGGCATTTCCATCGGTCCACATGCCATACAATTCATAGTCTTTCCCTTTCTTCACCATTTTGAAGATGGTCACGTTCGGTTCTACCCCTAAGCAGAGATACATGTCCTTTTTGATCGTTGTCAGGAAAATACTGTCGTTCAATACCAGGACATTCGTTCCTTCCGAATTGATCATATCCAGTTGTTTGGATTTGATGCTCACAGTTGAATTCACCCCTTCCATGAACGAAGCCATTGATTCCGGGTATTGCAGGTTGTACTCCCCAACCATTTCTTTTGGAAATTCTGTTTTGCGTTTTCCGGGAATATTCTTGCTGGTAACCATTGTGCAAGAAGTCATCACCAACAACAAACTTGCGATCCAAAAAAGATGTTTCATGAAATATATTTAAACGAATGTAAGAAAAAAGCCCGGTTTCGAAATCGCTTGAAACGACATTTCGAACACCGGGCTCTACGTATTATTAGAGGAATAATTATCCTACTAGTGCTTGATAACCAGCAGCATCCAACAAGGCATCTAGCTCAGACGGGTTGCTAACTTTCACTTTGATCATCCAACCATCTCCGTACGGATCCTTGTTCACTGCCTCCGGATTTGACTCCAATCCTTCGTTGAACTCTACGATCTCACCAGAAACCGGCATGAACAAATCTGAAACTGTTTTTACAGCTTCTACTGATCCAAATACTTCTTCTTGATCCAGTGTTTCACCCACTGTCTCAATTTCAACGTAAACGATGTCACCCAATTCACTTTGCGCGAAATCGGTGATTCCAATTGTAGCGATGTCACCTTCAACACTTACCCACTCATGGTCTTTCGTGTACTTCAAATTTGCCGGAATATTCATTTTGTTATTTTTCTTTGGTTAGTAACCCTAATTCGTGCCCTCCAACTGTTGAGCAGGACAAAGGTAATTTTTTTTCCTTCATTTACTACACACCCTCCTGTTCAAGTGACGTTGTATTTTCTTTTTGCATGATTAACTTTGCGTTATGGTAAATGCAGACCAACTGAAAGAGATCAATGATCGCGTGGAAGCGATTGCGGCGTATTTGAAGATTCCTGAAAAGGAAATGAGCTTGCGCGAAAAGGAATTGAAAGCTCAAGATCCAAACTTTTGGGACGACCCGAAAAAAGCAGAAGTGGCGATGAAGGAAATTCGTGGCTTGAAGTATTGGATCGAATCGTATAAAACACTGCGTACACAAGTGGATGACTTGGAGGTGTTGATCGACTTCGTGCGCGAAGGAGCGGCAGAGGAAGAAGAATGCGATGAAGCTTACAAGAATCTTGTTTCCGTGATAGAAGAGGTGGAGTTAAAAAACATGCTTTCCGGTGAGGAGGATGCTTTGAGTGCTGTATTGCAGATCACTGCAGGTGCTGGAGGTACGGAAGCGTGTGACTGGGCCGGTATGTTGATGCGTATGTACATCATGTGGGGAGAAAAAAATGGATACAAAGTCAAAGAACTCAACTTCCAGGAAGGCGATGTAGCCGGAATCAAAACGGTTACTCTCGAATTTGAAGGAGAATTTGCATTCGGTTATTTGAAAGGTGAGAATGGTATTCACCGCTTGGTGCGTGTGAGTCCGTATAATGCACAGGGCAAACGCATGACCTCTTTTGCTTCTGTGTATGTGTATCCGTCTGTTGATGATACCATTGAAATTTACATCAACCCAGCAGATATTTCATTCGAAACCTTCCGTTCAGGAGGTGCCGGTGGACAGAACGTGAACAAAGTTGAAACGGCGGTTCGTTTGCGTCACGCTCCGTCGGGGATCATCATTGAAAACTCCGAATCGCGCTCACAGTTGGCCAACAAAGAAAAAGCTATGCAGTTGCTTCGTTCTCAATTATACGAAATTGAATTGCGTAAACGTGCTGAGTCGCGTGAACAGATCGAAGCAGGAAAGAAAAAGATCGAATGGGGTTCTCAGATCCGCAGTTACGTGCTAGATGACCGCCGCGTAAAAGATCACCGCACCGATTACACGGTAAATGATCCGGATAAGGTTTTGAATGGTGATCTGACTCCGTTTTTGAAATCGTATTTGATGACTTACGGAAGTTGATCTCGGAGTTTCATGTAAAACTAAAATGTAAATCAAAGGCCACTCTTACGAGCGGCCTTTTTGCATTAGTCTTGCTTTGTAAAATGTCTAAGTTCACTTCCTGCTTGCGTTTCTACATGCAATAAGTAGCTTCCTTCCGGCAATTCAGCAATGCGAATAGGTGTTTGTGGCGTTGCTGTTCCTTGTAAAAGTACTTGTCCTTGCAAGGATAGAACGGTAAACTGGAAATCGGAGGTAGTTCCTGAAACCTGTAGTGTTTCCGTCGCTGGATTTGGGTATATCGACAGTTCTGGCAGAATATCTGGAACAAGTGCCAGCGTCGTAAACGGAATAGAATCGCAGTGCATGCAGCCACCATTGACCAACGTGGTCATGGCACACAAAAAGAATTTGTCGCCTACTGTGTTTGGTCCCACAGTATAATTGATCACCGTATTTGGGCCTAGGTAGGGCATTCCTTGCCCTTGATTGTTGCCATCTGTCCAAACCAAAAATTGTTGTGTGATCAGAAATGATGGAATATTGCTGTTCAAGGTCACCGCAATGTTGTTTCCGCCAAGGTTACTGCTTACAAATTGCGAGTAGCAGTTGAACGGCACTTGAACGGTATTCGTGTCTGCTGTGCAGGTGGAACAGCCTAAATTATCATTCATACACAATTGATAGATCACGCACCCGTAGGCATTCTGCAAAGTTTGGGCTGCAATCGTGATGCTGTCACCAGTCGGATTCGACGTGTAGGGCAATGGCATACCGTTCCCATCAACAACTGTCCAAACGTAGGTGAACGGCGCGGTTCCTGTTTGGTTTGTAGCATTCAAGATGTAATCGTAGGTGCTCAATAGGCTATCGTTCACTTGCACGCTGCATTGAGCTTTTGCTCCAAAAGGTAAAAGCAGGAGTAAAAAGTAGTAGTGTAGTTTCATGTGTTTTTCTTTCAAAGATAAACGTTTCTTTTTCTGTCCGGTTGCCTTCAGATGATCTGATTGGTTTTTCATTTTTCTCAAAAGACTGTTGGCAAGGTGTCCGAACTGAGCAGAATCCAGTAACTTCGTGTATGGAAAAACGAAAACAATGAGTAAAGCGATCATTTATCACAATCCGCGCTGTTCTAAGAGTCGTGAGGCTTTGCAGTTGTTAAACGAAAGCGGTTGTTCGTTTGATGTAGTAGAATATTTAAAGGAAACACCTTCCAAGGAAGAAATTGCCAAGTTGGTTCAGCAACTGGGGATTCCTCCGCAGGCACTGATCCGAACAGGTGAAGCGATCTACAAAGAACAGTTTAAAGGAAAGCAGTTGAGTGATGATCAATGGATCGAGGCCATGGCTGAACATCCTGTATTGATCGAACGACCGATCGTCGTGCGGGATGGTAAAGCGGTTATCGGACGTCCACCTGCGCAAATTTTGGATATTCTGCAATAATTTTTCTGCGAAATAGCTGATTTGTTCAACTTTCACGTACCTTTGCATCCCCTATTTGGAGGGCTTGTTTTGTTGCAACTTTTTTGGTGCATTTTCGTAGAAATGCACGTTTGGTTTAGCCGATGAGAACAAAGTACATTGACCTGATTGATCAAACTTTTGATTTCCCTCAGGATGAGTTCAATTTGCATGAAGATCGTTTGATGTTTCATGGAATTGATTTGATGCGATTGATTGAAGAGTACGGGACACCGCTCAAGTTCAATTACTTGCCTCAGATATCGAACAATATTCAGCGCGCCAAAGGTTGGTTTCGCGAAGCTATGAACAACCTCGGGTATCAGGGAAATTATTATTATTCCTACTGTACTAAAAGTTCCCATTTCTCCTTTGTGCTCGATGAGGTGCTCAAAAATGACGTACACATCGAAACGTCTTCTGCCTTCGATATCGATATCGTGAATAATTTGCTGAATGCGGGCAAATTAAAAGAGGGAAGTTATGTGATTTGCAATGGGTACAAACCAAAAAAATACATTCAGAACATTGCGAATCTGATCAAAACCGAGAAATTGAATGTGATCCCGGTGGTTGACAACACAACGGAAATTCACGATTTACTCGCTTCTGTAGGAGATCATCCGGTTAAGATCGGAATCCGTATCGCATCCGAGGAAGAGCCAAAATTCGAGTTCTATACCTCGCGTTTAGGTATTCGTTACCGCGAGATCGTTCCTTTTTACAAAGCGTTCATTCAAGATAATCCACGTGTGGAGATCAAAATGTTACACTTCTTTATCAATACCGGGATCAACGATACGTCTTATTATTGGAACGAATTGACGAAGTGTCTGCGTATTTATTCCGATTTGAAAAAAGTTTGTCCTACGCTGGATTCCTTGAATATTGGCGGTGGATTTCCGATCAAAAAATCCTTGGCTTTCGATTTCGATTATGCGTACATGGTGCGTGAGATCCTGATGCAGGTGAAACGCGTGTGCACAGATAACGATATTCCGGAGCCAAACATTTTTACCGAATTCGGTTCATTCACGGTGGGTGAAAGTGGCGGCGCGATCTTCAATGTATTGCACCAAAAACAACAGAACGACCGCGAAAAATGGAACATGATCGACAGTTCTTTCATGACCAATTTACCGGATACGTGGGCAATCAATCAACGATTTATTATGTTGCCGATCAATCGTTGGAATGACGATTATGAGCGGGTTTTACTGGGTGGTTTGACCTGCGATTCGGATGATTATTACAATTCGGAGCAACACTCGAACGCGATCTATTTGCCGAAATTCGATAAGAACAGACCATTGTACATTGGTTTCTTCAATACCGGGGCATACCAGGAGACGATCGGTGGTTTCGGCGGATTGAAACACTGCCTGATCCCGGAACCGAAACACGTGTTGATCAAACGCGATGAGCAAGGGAAGATCGTTACTGAAGTTTTCTCGAATGAACAAACAGCAGAAGATTTCTTGCGTATCCTTGGATATCAATAGATTATAAAAAGATGATAAATTCTTTTTGATTTCGTGTCCAAACCAGAAAGAAACGAGTAAATTTGCACCCGCTGCAACATGGAACCTAATAGTTTTTAATTTATTGCATTAGTAATGTCAGTGCACATACAGACGATTTATCTACAAGACAAAACAGCTTTTGCTGGGAGTATTTCTGCTTGGCTGGAGTCAAAAGGCTTTACGGTGGTTTCTTATGACGGTTCTGATGAGCAAAATGAAATGATCGATGGGGTTGTGTTGTTTCATGAGAATCACAACTTTGATAAGCATGTGGCAGATCTTCGCGATCATTTTGATAAACTACAAGTTGCAACGCACAAGATCGATATTACCGGGACTATGAACGTGGCGATTACCCATTTAGGTCTATTCTTCGACCGAACGAAATGCAAGCACGTTTTATTCCTTGGTTCAGAAAACTTGAAGGATCACCCGAAAATGGAGATCTTCCGAGAGAAGTGGGAAGTGTAATCCGCTAGTTCCCGATCATTTCACATAATCTTGTTTCCACACCAAAACAAATTGGTTGTTCTCTACTTTGGCGTAACCTTGGTCGTAGCAGAAATAGTAGTGTGTGCCTTTTTGCGTGGTGTAAATATTCGTGAAATAGTGAAAATTGAATCCTTCCTCTGCTAAAGTGATCGCATCTACCGTGCGTTTCCCCGTTGTGTTTAGTCCGGCTAAAATTCGTCTGTTTTTCCGCAAAATATTATTGATTCGACGCATGTAATTCGTGCTGTCAACATTCAAGCGATTGTTATACGAGTTCCGACAATAATCCGAACAAAATTTTTGGTCGCGACGCCCCATCAATTTCTGACCGCATTCCAGACAAGTTCTGTTTTCCATGATTCTCAGCTGTGGTTGAACAATGTTAACATATATTAACAGCAATTACAAGTCCTTCAGCGCATTCTTTTTGAAATTTGTGTGTTTACGCTGAAACTATGATAGAATCAACTGGTTTGACCCCTTCGGAGCAGCTGCAACAGTTAGCAGATGCGATCAAATTGGAGGGCATCAAATTCGAATTGTTGCGCAATGAGCTTGGTAAAGTGATCGTTGGTCAGGACCAAATGGTTCGTAACCTCCTGATCGCGTTGTTGGCAGATGGCCATATTTTACTGGAAGGTGTTCCTGGTCTTGCCAAGACGCTTGCCATTAAAACGCTTGCCAATGCAGTTAAAGGCGAATTTTCTCGGATTCAATTCACACCCGATCTGTTGCCGGCTGATGTCACCGGTACACTCATCTATCAGCAGCGATCGGAGCAATTTGCCGTAAAAAAAGGACCTGTATTTGCCAATTTTGTTTTGGCAGATGAGATCAACCGCGCTCCGGCAAAAGTTCAGGCAGCCTTGTTGGAAGCCATGCAAGAACGTCAAGTAACGATTGGAGATGAAACGCATGCGCTACCGGTGCCATTCTTGGTTTTAGCTACGCAAAATCCGATTGAGCAAGAAGGGACCTATCCCTTGCCCGAAGCACAGGTGGATCGTTTCATGCTCAAAGTAAAGATCGCTTATCCCACAAAACAGGAAGAACAGCTCATTATTCGCTCCAATGTGCGCCCGGAGGGACTTTCAGAGGTGCAGGCGGTCGTCACCTTAGAAGATATTTTAAAAGCAAAACATTTAGCTCGATCGATTTATCTGGATGAGAAAATTGAGCGGTATATCGTGTCGATCGTTCATGCTACGCGTTTCCCGGGGGAATCGGGATTGAATGCCTTGGCAAAATACGTTGCTAATGGTGCCTCACCGCGTGCCTCGATCAATTTGGCTCTGGCAGCAAAGGCACAAGCCTTTTTGGAAAAACGTGGTTTTGTCATTCCGGATGATGTGCGCAATGTTGCACTGAGTGTCTTGCGTCACCGACTTGGTGTTACGTACGAGGCAGAGGCAGACGGGGTGACAACGGAGCAATTGATCGAGGCGATTTTACAGCGTGTAGAAGTACCGTGATCCATGATGAATTCGAGCGAACTTCAGAAAAAGATCCGAACGATCGAACTCAAAACAAAGGGTTTAACGCAGCAGGTTTTTAGTGGGCAAACACGGAGTGCCTTCAAAGGCCGCGGTATGTCCTTTAGCGAAGTGCGCAATTACGCGATCGGTGACGATGTTCGTGCCATTGATTGGAATGTAACAGCACGTTTTCGTGAACCCTACGTCAAAGTATTCGAAGAAGAACGCGAACTAACAGTTATGTTGCTTGTGGATGTTTCCGGATCGATGTATTTCGGGATGGACGAACGCTCAAAATTCGTGACCGCATTGGAAATTGCTGCAACGGTGGCTTTTTCTGCTGCAAAACGCAGCGATAAGGTAGGAGCAATTTTCGTAACGGATAAAGTAGAGAAGTTTATTCCGCCAAAAAAGGGATGGTCGCATGTGCATTTTATACTCCATACGCTCATGCACTTGAAACCACAAACGACACAAACAGATCTGAAGGTAGGATTAGATTGGTTAAATCGCGTTCAGAAACAACGCTCGTTATTGTTTTTGATCAGTGACTTCAATGAATTTATTGGATTAAAAGATAGTTTGCAGGAAACGAACCGCAAGCATGACCTCATTGCGCTTCAGGTATCGGATAAAGGGGAGGAAGAATTGCCGGATCTGGGTTTTGTACGAATGTTCAATGCAGAGTCGAATCAAACAACATGGTTAGATACGTCCGATACGCGCGTTCGTCGCGAATACCGCGAAATGCAGCAGAAACGGTTACAAGATCTGCAGGTGTTTTTCAATCGTTCACGGATCGAGCACGCCCTGATTGATAGCCACGAAGATGTCTTCAAGTTGATGTTGAATTTATTCCAGAAGCGCCGATGAAGTTTCACTTGATCTTGGTTTTCTCGTTTCTAACGGGTTGGCTGCAGGCACAATCCTTGCGCGTTTATTGGTCGGATGCTGAAATTCTTATTGGTCAGCAGACTCGGTTGATCCTAGAAGTGGAACAAGCAACGAACAACTTTCAGTTCGATCCAGTTATGGGAACCATTCCGTGTTCGATGCGAAATACCGGAGAAAATCTCTGGCAGCAACAAGGCGAACTGGAGGTATTGACGTTTCGTGATACGGTGATCAAGAAGTTGGGAAAATCTACCTGGAAAGGAATCTATACGTTAACCGCTTGGGATTCTGCACAGTACCAATTTCCCTTGGTTCGTTTTCGACTCAATGGCAAGGAATTAACCGCACAGCCGGCACCTTTGACAGTGAAATTCGAGAAGAAAAAGATAGACGATGACATTTCCGAAGTGGCCGTTGACGTTTCCGATGATACGCCCCATTGGTTTTTTACCTGGGGATGGATCGCATTGTCACTGATTCTCGGTGTTGTAATACTCTTCTTGTGGAATCGCCGCCAGCGTTTGGCCAAACAAGCCAGAAAAACGTTGAAGCAGCGCACGTTGGAAGAACTGAATCGCCTGTCTGTTCCTCGTGATGTTTCGCCGGAAAACTTAGCACAATACTACGTATCCTTTTCAGGAATTATTCGCAAATTCTTAGGAGAACGTTTTGAATTGAATTTGCTCGAAAGAACCACTCAGGAAACGTGTTTGTTGTTGCAAATGAAGGACGTGGATCCATCATCAATTACATTAGTGAATGAATTGCTGCAAGTAGCCGATCTGATCAAATTCGGTAAAATGACAGCTACCACAACACTGATCCGCAAACAACGGGCAGATTTGGAACAACTGATTCATTTACTATCCCCGCTGGAATTGATCGAATGAGTCAGGTGTTCAACATATTGATCTGGGAATATAATTTCTACAAACCACAAATGTTGTGGCTGTTGTTGCTTGTACCGCTCTTGTTCGTGGCTTGGGAAATGATGAGTCGGCGCGTTGCTGGACAATTGAAATTTTCAAGAAGCGATGCCGAACAATTGCGTTTGCGGGTTGGTTGGGTGCGTTATTTTCGCTGGTTGGTTAACGGATTATACCTGTTGGCCTTATCTTTCTTGATGATCACACTCGCGGAACCTTACAACGTGAATATCGATCCACCGAAGATTGACTACAAGAATGGGATCGACATCGTATTTGCCATTGATGCTTCAGGTTCCATGTTGGCGCAGGATTTCGAACCCAATCGGTTGGAGGTGGCCAAAGATGTGGCACAGCAATTTGTTAACGCGCGCCGAGGCGATCGCATTGGATTGGTGGTTTATGAAGGAGAAGCTTACACGGCTTGCCCGGCCACCTTAGATTATAAATTGTTGAAAGAACAGATCGAAGCGATCCAGCCGGGACAAGTAGAGCCGGGAACAGCGATCGGAAATGGTTTGGGAGTTGCCGTTACGCGATTGCGCAGCGATAGTTTGCAATCTAAAGTGATCATTTTACTTACAGATGGAAGCAACAACGCCGGAAGTTTGTCACCGGAAGATGCAGCGGAACTGGCCAAAGCTAAAAATTGTCGGGTGTATACTGTTGGTGTGGGATCTACCGGATTGGCGCCCACTCCGATTGAAACTCCTACCGGGATCATTTACGAGAATCTGCCGGTGGAGATCGACGAAAACACCTTAAAGAATATTGCAGAACTAACCGGAGGAAAGTACTTCCGGGCTACGGACGAAAAAGCTTTGCGTTCTATTTACGCGGAAATCGACCGTTTGGAAAAACGCAAAATGGAAGACCAACACCTGGGTGCAGAACCTCCACTTACCTTAACGCCTTTTTTCGTGTGGTCTTTGATCATGTTGCTCAGCGCATGGACGCTTCAACGATTGAAATTTAGAATGGATGACTGACGGCAAACACACATATCGAAGCTTACTGCGGGCAACGGTGCTCTCCTCCATGCTGTTCTGGTTTCTGGTCTTGGGTTTGGGCGCGTGGCTTGTCGGCGAAAATGGATCGGTTCATTTTTTGAAACCAGGGTGGTTGTGGTTGTGGCTGATCTTGCCGGTTTTATCCTTGGTCTATTTATGGATCTGGAAACAGAAATCGCGTATTTACGATAAATACAGAGGTTACGGTCCAACACGGATCTTAGCAGTTCAATTTGTCTCGACTCGTGTTTTCTTCGTTCAGAGTTTGTTGTATCTATCGTTGTTCAGTCTCATTCTGGCCATGGCACAACCTGTTAGCGGTTCGCGAAAAGTTAGCGGTTCAAAACGCATTTTAGATTTAGTCATCTGTCTGGATATTTCGAATTCGATGAATACCCGTGACATGAGTGGGAATGAATCGCGATTGAAGGCTGCCAAAAACGCGATCGCACAGTTGTTGAATCAATTGAAGGGCGAACGCGTTTCCGTGATCATTTTTGCCAATGAGGCATTCACACAGTTGCCTCTGACCATGGACTATGGTGCCGCTAAATTGTTTGTGCCGGATATTGAGACCGACATGATCAGTGATCAAGGAACCAACATTGGAGCCGCATTTTCCGAGGCCTTGACGCAATTTAAGGATGAAGAATCCGGTCGTGCAATTTTAGTGATCACGGACGGTGAAGATCATGAAAGACGCTGGCAAAATGTATTACCGGAGCTTCAGAAAAAAGAGGTGTTGTTGGCGTTTTTGGGTCTTGGAACAGAAAACGGAGGCTTGATTCCTGAAGATCCGTATGATCCAAGTGCAGGCTACAAAAAAGATCAAGGAAATCCTGTTCGTTCACAATTAGATCCCGCAACGTTGCGCGAAATGGCGCGTGCTACGGGTGCAGAAGCCTTGGTTTCATCGTCGGCTTTTCCAGATGTTTCTGGTATTGCCACCCATTTTTCCAATGCGAAGAACAAGAAAGTCAAAAGTTTAGAATTTCAGGTTGATAAGCACTATTATCAATTGTCGGTTATGGTGGCAATCGGCTGTTTGGTTCTGTATCTTTTCGCATCCTTCTTCGTAAATCGAAAAACAACATGATCCGATGCGCACTCATATCGCTGTTTTTACTACTGGCTTCGCTTTCTTGGGCGCAAGTTTGGGAGGACACCCTGCGCATGGCGAGAAAGGCGTATACGGATGGAAAGTACAAACAAGCGTTAAAGTATTATAAATCGGCGTCAACCTACGCGCCAAAAGGTGTAGATTTGTCAAAGGAAACGGCGCAGGCGGCTTACCGTGCAGGCGATTATGCTACTGCGGAGCAAGCTTACAAGCAAACGGCTTCTCGTGCCAAGACAAAAAAATCAGCGGTTGACGCCTACAATAACCTAGGACTTTCACAAATGAAGGGTCAAAAATATGCGGATGCAGAGAATTCGTTCAAAGAAGCATTGCGCAAGGATCCTGAAAATGAAAAGGCCCGTCAGTTGTTGGCAGAAGCCAAGCGCTTGAAGAAATTACAAGAAGAAAAGGAACAAAAACAACGAAAACAGCAAGAAGAGCAACAACAAAAGCAGAATCAACAAAACCAACAGCCGAAATCAGATCAGAAAGATCAACCTAAGCAGGCACCGGATCAACAGCAGTTGCGCGATAAACAGACCGATCGAAAGTTGGACGAGTTGCAGCGACAAGAAATGGAAACGAAGAAACGCTTGAATGGCGTAAGAGGAACAAAGGGAAATGGAAAGTCAGGTAAAGATTGGTAAAAAAGGATTCTGGTTGGTGCTGGCGCTGATCGCTTCTGTGCCATTGTTTGCCCAAAAACCTGTTGTGGCACTTACTGCGGATGACAAGAATGTCGCCGTAAATGAGCGCATTACCTTTACCGTTACTTACAACATGGAAGGGTCTGCAAAGATCGATTTCCCAACCGAGTTTGAGGTTGATATGAACATCATGCACGGAATGAACCAAAAAATGGATGCCTCCGGAAAATTGGTGAGCTATTATTTCACGCAGCAAAGCGGTGCATTCCGAAAAGAAGGGTCTTACACGTTTTATGCGTTCGTTCATTACAAGGGAGTGAAGTATAAATCCAATAAGATCACCATTAAAGTAGATGAAGACGATTCTCAGGAGAACAATATCGTTCGATCCGAAGATCCAGTTTTCGGGGTCATTCAAGCGTCCAAAGTAAGTGTTTATGAAGGAGAACCCGTGTTGGTACACGCCAAAGTATTCTCCAAACTTCCGATAGTTACCTTGGAGGGTTATGCTCCGTTCAAGACCGACAAGAACGTAGAAGAACACGTGTTTCCGAATCAGCGAGAATACATTGAAGAAACCCGCGTGAACGGTAAACCGGCATTGACTTTCGATTACGGAAAACAATTGTTGATCCCGGTTGCCACCGGAAAATGTAAGATCTTGCCTTTTGAAATGGCATTGCGCTGTCAGGGGAATATTTTTACAAGAACCCTGCGCTTCAAATCCAATGGATTGACTCTGCTTGTGAAGCCACTTCCTTCGGGAGCGCCAAAATCTTTCATTGGAGGAGTTGGCGTGTACCAATTGTCACAAAAGATCGATCAAAAAGCGATCAAACAGGGCGATGTACTCAGCTTGGAGTTAACAGTTCGAGGAACCGGAAATTTGCACAACATCAATACGCCAAACTTGGACTTGCCAGATGGCTGCAGTATTTATGGTGATCCGGAACGCAAGGAAGATTTTCAGTTCACCGAAGATGGTGTGACGGGAAGCATTACCTTTATTTATCACATTCAATTCACAGGATCCGGAGAGATTTCTATTCCGGCGCAAACAATTGCTTATTTCGATCCACAGAAAGAAAAGTACATCCTTGTGCGCGGCGATTCGGAAACTGTAATTGTTCAATCCAACAAGGATTTCAAACCGCTCACCGCGAAACTCAGTCCAGCCGGAAAAGGAACAAGTGAGCAATTGGTAAATGCGACAACAAAAGTCAAACCAAGCGTAAAGGAAAGCAATTGGATCTTGCCTTTGGCGATCGGAGCACCGGTTGGTTTGTTGTCTATTTTCCTATTCTTGTGGCTGACGCGTCGCAAGCAAGTCCCAGCTGCTGGTGAGGAAGTTCCATTGAGTGGACCGATCGTTGAAGCCTTGCATTTTGAACCGATATCACCGGTCAATTATTTGCAAAAAGCGACAGAAGTGGTGGATGACCCATCGCAATTTGCCGTGATCCTGCCGAAAGCGATCGTTCAGGAAATTGGAAAGTCACTGCAAAACCATTTGTTGAATCGGGAAGATGCTTTGCAGGAACTTGGTGTGGGTCATCCGGAGTTGACCCTTCAATTGCGTCTAATCATCGAGACGTGTGATTATTTCCGTTATGGATTTGGAGGAGAAGTGATCGATACGCATCAATTATTGGCCCAAACGCAGGAACTTTTGTCTAGAATCAATTAAAATAAACGGGATTAAAGCGGAAAAAAAGGGTTCTTGCTTTGGAAAATCGAAATTATTGCTACTTTTATCCCACAAATTCAACAAAAAAGTACGTCATGAGTGTTTTCGGTATTGTATTGTTCTTAGTGATTGGAGGGATGGCTTTCTGGATGTTATTATTCCTTTTAGGCTTCGTTGTTCCTTTCTGGATTTCTTTAGGAGTTGGACAGGCAATGCGTCCGAAACGTGTATTCGAAGTTGAAAAAGGCGAAGAGGACAAACAATAAGATATTTCTAACATAAGATAGAAGCGCTGCAATTTGTAGCGCTTTTTTTTTGTGCTTTTGATGAACGGTGAAAGTCATGTCCCGGCCGTTTCATAGCTTTGAGGATCAACATTCTGGTATGAAAAAACTACTTACTATTGCTGCATTTTTGTTTTCAGTTTCTATTTCATTTGCGCAATTGCACTGCGGAACGGATGAGATGCACCAGCATTTGTGGAATACCCGTCCGGATTTGAAAGCTGGTGCAACGAGGGCTCACGCCGAGTTAAGTGCCTTCACGGAGAATTTTATTTCCAATCCAACGAAGAGCACTGCTTCGTATGTCATTCCGGTAGTTTTTCACATCATTCATAACAATGGCGTTGAGAATATTTCAGATGCTCAAGTTCATGACGCAATGGTACAATTGAACACGCAATTCCGAAAACTGAACGCCGATACGACCGAGATTGTACCGGCTTTTCAATCATTGGCAGTAGATGCACAAGTGGAATTTCGTCTGGCGCAATTGGATCCGAATGGAAACTGCACGTCAGGAATCACGCGTACGGTATCGACACACACGTATACCGGTGATCACCAAGTAAAGGACTTGATTCATTGGCCGCCGCATAAATACTTAAATGTCTATGTGTGTTTTGATGCAGCTGGTTTGGCCGGACATGCATTATTGCCTGGTGCGGCTGATACGATTCCGCAATGGGACGGCATCGTGATGCGCCACGATTATGTCGGAACTATCGGTACATCGGATTATTTCCGCAGAACGGTTTTGACACACGAGGTGGGTCATTACTTGAATTTACAGCACATTTGGGGCGGAAATAACGTTCCTAATTTTCCGTATTTGCCTGTTGGAGATGCCGGTAATTGTGCCTATGACGATGAGGTAACGGATACGCCAAACACCATTGGTTGGAGTTCGTGCAATCTAAATGCACAATCCTGTGGAAGCTTGGATAACGTGCAGAATTATATGGACTATGCCTATTGCGCGCGCATGTTTACCGAAGGACAGAAATTGCGCATGCATGCTTGCTTGAATTCGCCGATTGCGTCACGGAACAACTTGTGGTCGGCAAGTAATTTACAAGCAACTGGTACGGATGGAACCGCTA
>CAYRVL010000047.1:0-6206 GCA_964427665.1 uncultured Fluviicola sp.
AAACGAGAAAAGAGCTACTTAAAAAGTAACTCTTTTCTGCCGTTCTCGGTTTGCCAGTAGCGCACCAAACTCTTAAAATACTTTTGACATTACAAATATGTGTAAAACCGATCTGTTTCAAAAATTAAATTGGATCTTTCTGCATGAGTAAATCGAAAGATTCTTGAATTTAAATTATTTAAACCTGACTTTCGCATAGCAAACCAAAAATTAAGCTAATTTATCAATTTGAAAACTCGACATTTCAATCATTGGTATAAACCCTTCAAGTCTTTTTTTATCTACGGATTCATTTTCTCGTTATCATCAACCTGTAACTTCTAAAAACACACCAATGAAAACGTCTAATTGGATACGCTGTGCGTTTTTCTTGCTGGCGGGAAATCTGCAAGCCCAAGAACCAAGCTTAAATGGCTTGACGCATCAGGACAGCGCCGTGATTGCAACGATCCCGGAGTGGGTGAAACCGATTCTGGAAAAATCAGAACTGGCCCGTCAACATAAAATTCTGCAAACGAGTAATCCGTTTTACTTTGAACAAGATTTCACGGGAGACAAAACTGTGGATATTGCCTTTCAGGTGCAGAACACAACGGATAAAACCAAAGGACTCATGCTCGTCAACGCCGACAAGAATTTGGTGTACATCATAGGTTGCGGCACTCCTACAGATTTGGGCACCAATTTATCCGGCATGCAAGCGTGGTTTGTGTTTCGGGAAAAATCAATTCGGAGTCCGGGTGGAAAAATGCAGGCGATCACGGCTCCCGGTATTTTGGTGCGTGGAAAACGCGATTCTGCCATGGTAGTGTATTGGTCAAGAAACAAGTATAAAACCTTTCTGGCAGACGAGTAAATGATTGGGAGGCTTGATTTTGCTCGCATACAGGTAAAATTGCCTTTTTACAAAATTGCCCCGCAAAATTCGTCAAAAAAAAATCCCGATCCACCTAAGCAGGCCGGATCGGGATCGATCTGAATGATCTTATTTCTTAGTAACGGTAGTGCTCCGCTTTGAACGGACCTTCTACATTTACACCAATGTAATCTGCTTGGTCTTTTGAAAGTGTTTCCAATTCAACACCGATCTTCGCCAAGTGCAAACGAGCAACTTTCTCATCCAAATGTTTTGGCAACATGTACACGTCGTTCTCGTAGTTCTTGTAGTTTGCCCACAATTCCAACTGCGCCAACGTTTGGTTTGTAAATGAATTGGACATCACGAAAGATGGGTGACCAGTTGCACAACCCAAGTTCACCAAACGACCTTCAGCCAAAATAATGATCTCGTTTCCTTTTACGTTGTAAATATCCACTTGTGGTTTCACTGTGTATTTTGTAGAACCGTAGTTATTGTTCAACCACGCCATATCGATCTCGTTATCGAAGTGTCCGATGTTACAAACGATCGCTTTGTCTTTCATTTTTTCAAAATGACGACCAACAACGATGTCTTTGTTTCCCGTAGTTGTTACGATGATATCACCCAAGTGAACTACCGAATCCAATTTTTTCACTTCAAATCCGTCCATTGCTGCTTGCAAAGCACAAATAGGATCGATCTCAGTAACGATCACACGCGCTCCAGCACCACGCAAGGAAGCAGCAGAACCTTTACCAACATCACCGTATCCACAAACAACAGCCACTTTACCAGCCATCATAACGTCTGTAGCACGACGGATAGAATCCACCAAAGACTCTTTACATCCGTATTTGTTATCAAATTTCGATTTTGTAACCGAATCGTTCACGTTGATCGCCGGCATAACCAATGTTCCATTCTTCTTACGCTCGTACAAACGGTGAACACCCGTAGTTGTCTCTTCCGACAAACCACGAATATCTTTGGTCAATTCCGGGAAACGATCGAACACCATATTCGTTAAATCTCCTCCGTCGTCCAAGATCATATTCAATGGTTTTCCGTCTTTAAACGCGAACAATGTTTGCTCGATACACCAATCGAATTCTTCTTCGTTCATTCCCTTCCATGCAAAAACAGGAATACCCGCAGCAGCAATTGCAGCAGCAGCATGATCTTGTGTAGAGAAGATGTTACAAGAAGACCAAGTAACTTCAGCACCCAATTCTACCAGTGTTTCGATCAACACAGCAGTTTGGATCGTCATGTGCAAACATCCTGCGATGCGCGCACCAGCCAATGGTTTTGAAGCACCGTATTCCTCACGCAAGGACATCAATCCTGGCATTTCTGCTTCAGCCAATTTAATTTCTTTACGACCCCAGTCAGCCAAGCTGATGTCTTTTACTTTGTAAGCCAATTTTTCAGTTGTATTGCTCATAATGATTATTTGCTCAATATTTTAAGAGTGCAAAGGTATGAAACACTCCTGTGAATTAAAAATATAAAGGTAAAACAAGCGAAAAAAGAAAAGGTTCCTTAAATGGAACACCTAAAAGAAAAGCTTCAAACCCCAAACAGCAGTCAGTTCTGAAATATTCAAACAAAAAGAAATCCCTCCATTTGCATGGAAGGATTTACCAACAATAAAAACAAAGTCTAAGGACTTGTCTCAGAATAAAGCCTTTACAGGGAGGCCAAGGCTTCTTTCACCAATTCGGAAACGCGTTTTCCATCGGCTTGTCCCGCCAACTGTGCATTCACTGGCCCCATTACTTTGCCCATGTCTGACGGACCAGAAGCACCCACTTCCTGGATCTTTGCAGCAATGACCGCTTTGATCTCATCATCCGACATCATTTTTGGCAAGTATTCTTCGATCACTTTAGCCTGGAACATTTCTTCGTCCGCCAGATCCTGACGTCCTTGTTCCACGTAAAGTTTGTAGGTATCCATACGCTGCTTATGCAACTTCAGGACAATTTTATTCGCTGCTTCTGCAGAAACTTCACCCGTACCGGAAGTAGCTTCTAACAACAGCTTGCTTTTGATATCGCGCAATGCAGCAAGGCGTTCTTTTTCCTTCGCGAGCATAGCACTTTTAATGTCTTGATTGATGCGTTCTGTTAAATTCATTTCCATGAGATTTAAGACTAACGACGCAAGACCATAGCCAGATTTGTCACAGGTCTTACGTCTCTTGTCGGTAAGTCTTTATTAATCTACGTTGTCGTGTAAGAATGAATTGTTGGTACGCAAGCCACCATTATCATCGCTCAAACCAAAACGACTTGTGCGAGACTCTTCACTTTTGCGCACAGCATCCAACTGGATATTGCGTCGAACAAATGCAGGCTCATCCTCCAATTCTTTCAAACCTTCCGCTTTTTTCAACTTGTTGTTGTATTGCTGGATGCGCTCGATACGCTCCACATTGCGGCGTTGGATCTCTTCCTGTGAAAGTGGAGAACGAGCAGTTTGATCCGCAACAGCTTCTACTTTTGTCGTAGATTCGTCCTCTAAGAAGTAACGCTGTTTTGGTTCTTCAGCAAGCACTTCTTGCTTTTCTGATTCCACGTTTACAGCTGTTGTCTCTGATTGTGAGGTTGTCGCTTCCACTCCCCATTCGAAATCGATCACTGTTTTTTCAACAATCGTTGTTTTCTCTTCTTTAACTGGCGTTTGAGCAACCGGCTCAACTGCCTCCTCAACTGTAGTTTTCAAGAACGGTTCTTCCATGGAAGTTACCGCTGGAACCACTTGTTGTGTAGGTGAAGTCATCGGAGCAGTGATCTCATTCTTCGCTTCCTCTTCCAATTTTACAACCGTTCTTTCCGGAGCTTTTTCAAATCCGGTGATCGGAGAGGATTTAAAACCCGTAGCAACCAAGGTAATGCACAATTTATCTCCAAGTGTTGGATCGTAACCGTGACCCCAGATAATATCTGCAGTGGAACCTGCTTCATCCTGGATGTAATCAGTCACTTCGCCGATCTCATCCATGGTTACCTCCATGTCGCCGTAGGTGATATTCAATAAGATATATGTTGCTCCTTCAATGTTGTTATCATTCAACAACGGAGAATTCAAAGCTTCTTTCACAGCCGAGATCGCACGATCAGCTCCTTCTGCTGTCGCTGATCCCATGATAGCGACACCACTATTGCGCATTACGGTATTCACATCATTGAAATCCACGTTGATGGCACCGGTAGTCGTGATCACTTCTGCGATTCCTTTTGCAGCTGTGCTCAACACATTGTCTGCCATAGCAAAGGATTGCGACAAGGACATGTTTCCACCCACTTCACGCAAACGCTCATTGTTGATCACCAACAAAGTGTCCACATTCTGGCGCATTTCTTCCAATCCTTCCTCCGCTTGTTGTCTTCTGCGACGTCCTTCGAAAGCAAACGGCACAGTAACAATTCCTACAGTAAGGATATTTAATTCTTTTGCAATTTTAGCGATCACCGGCGCAGCACCTGTACCTGTTCCACCACCCATACCGGCAGTAACGAACACCATTTTTGTACTACGACCTAGCAAATCGCGAATTTCGTCGATGTTTTCAACCGCTGCATTGCGTCCGATCTCAGGAATTGCTCCTGCTCCTCGGCCTTCTGTTAAACTTGGGCCCAATTGAATTTTCATTGGAACCGGAGAAATATCCAGTGCTTGGCGGTCAGTATTACATACTACGAAATCAACGCCTTTAATTCCAAGGTCAAACATGTGGTTTACGGCATTGCTACCACCACCACCAACACCGATCACTTTAATGATTGATGTATCTCCTTTTGGCAAATCGAATTCCATATACTTTGCTTTTTATTGTTGTTTATTGTTGTATCCTTATTCCTCTTCTGCAAAGAAGTTCTTACTCTTTGTCAATAGGGTATCAAAGAAGCTACCACGACTTTTGGTCGAGTGACCCTTCACCTGTCCGGTAACGTTCTCGATTCCTTTTTGCGCGCTTTCCTTTTCAAATCCTTTCATCACCAAGCCAATACCCGTTGAGAAGGTTGGACTCGTGATCGCTTCGATCGTATTTGTTGAAGCCAGATGCTCCGTTGGTAATCCGATACGTGTTGTCATACCGGTCATGTATTCAAACAATTGCTTGATATGCTTCAATTGCGCACCACCACCAGTTACCACGATACCTGCGATCAATTTTTTCTCATAACCCGAGTTGATGATCTCGTAGTGCACATGTTCAATGATCTCCTCCATGCGTGCCTGAATGATGGACGCCAAATTGCGCAAGGTAATTTCCTTTGGTGCATGACCACGCAATCCCGGAATACATACCACTTCCGTTTCCAAACTTTCAGACGCCAGCGCCGAACCGAACTTCACCTTCAACGCTTCTGCATGTCGGCGCAAGATCGTGCATCCTTCTTTGATATCGTCCGTGATCACATTTCCACCGAAAGGGATCACAGCCGTATGGCGGATAACTCCTTCATGGAAAATAGCCACATCAGTTGTTCCCCCACCGATATCTACCAAAACGACACCCGCTTCTTTTTCTTCGTCGTTCAATACCGCGTCAGCAGATGCAATTGGCTCGAGAATGATGTCCGCCACCTGCAATCCTGCCTTATCGACACAAACTTTAATATTCTTTGCTGCGTTGATCTGTCCGGTAATGATATGGAAATTGGCTTCCAAACGCACTCCCATCATACCGATCGGATCTATTATCCCTTGTTCATTATCCACAATGTACTCTTGTGGCAACACATGGATGATCTCCTCACCCGGAGGCATTACCAACTTGTACATGTCATCGATCAAGGCATTGATATCTTTTTGCGAGATCTCCGTTTCTCCGTTGTCACGTGTATAGATCCCACGATGCTGCAAGCTTTTAATATGCTGTCCCGCAATACCCACATTCACCACGCGAATGATCAAATCCGCATCCACGCGATCTTGAGCCTCTTGTACAGCAGCACGAATGGACTGAACCGTTTTCTCAATATTCGAAACGATCCCACGCGAAACACCCAAAGATTCACTCTTACCCATGGAAATGATCTCGATCTTCCCATGTTCGTTCTTGGTTCCCACCAAACAAGCGATCTTTGTTGTACCAATATCCAATCCTACTACAACCTTCTTAGAAGCTGACATATAATTTCCTTTATCTCAATCGTGAATGAACTGACCTAAGAATCGAACCAACAAGCTGTTTTATAAGTAGATAACCACTTTGTGAAGAGCAGTGAAATCAGCTGTAGGTACACACCTAGGTATGTTTACAAAACTAGTTGGAAATGGCATTGTTTCGCCGTGAAAAAAGAATACTTTTCAAGGGTGCATTGTTAATAAA